>NZ_VRVC01000049.1:0-32799 GCF_008040005.1 Methylobacterium sp. WL19 | reverse complement strand
ACCCCGATCACAGGTTTCCCCGATGACCCCGCTCCGTACCCGCCGCAGCCTCCTCGGCGTCGCGGCTGTCCTCTTCACTCTGGCGACCGGCCCCGCCTCCGCGGAAAAACCCCTTCGGATCGGCGCGACGCCGGGACCGGTGGGGCAGACCCTGGCCTTCGCCGCCGATCTCGCCCGCAAGCAGGGGCAGAATGTCGAGATCGTCGAGTTCACCGATTGGGTGACGCCCAACGAGGCCGTGGCCTCGGGCGATATCGACGCCAACCTGTTCCAGCACGTGCCCTACCTCCAGAGCGCCATCCGCTCGCGGGGCTACAAGCTGGTGGCCGTGGAGGGCGCCATCGTCCTGCCCGTGGGCCTGTTCTCGAAGACGGTGACCAGCCTCGACACGGTTCCCGACGGCGCCTCGGTCGCCATCGCCAACGATCCCGTCAACGCGGCGCGGGGCTTGCGTCTGCTGGAAACTGCCAAGCTGCTTACCCTGAAGCCGGGGGTCGGCGACGAGGCCTCCGTCGCCGACATCGTCGCCAATCCGAAGCACCTGCGGATCCTCGAACTCGAAGCGGCGCAATTGCCGCGCGCGATGGACGACGTGACCCTGGCTCAGGTCAGCTTCACCTACCTGATCGCCGCCGGCGGCGACCCCAGGACCTCCCTCATCACCGATGGGGTCGGGGACCGGCGCTACACACTGAGCTTCGTCGCGCGGCCCGACAATCGCGACGATCCGCGTCTGGCCGCCTTCATCCGCAGCTTCCGCTCGGCGCCGGTGCGGGACTACATCGAGCGGACCTACAAGGGTTTCCTCGAGCCGGTCTGGTAGCGCGGTCTTCGGATTCGAACCGCCGCCGCCCGTTCGTCCAAGCGCGAGCCGGCCGCCCGCACGAGCCTTCGCCAGGCTCGAAGGTTTTCGCCCCGGCACTCCCGAACAGAGAGCACCCATGCCCCTGAACCGTCGCGCCCTGCTGGGCGGCACCCTTCCCCTGCTGGGCGGCACCCTTCCCCTGCTGGGCGGCACCCTTGCCCTGCTCACGGCCTCCACGGCCCGGGCCGCGGCACCCCTCAGGGTGGTCGCCTCCTCGGTGCCGCATGCCGAGATCCTGACCTACGTCCAGGACACGCTCGCTCCGGACCTGCCCCTGCGGATCATCGAGATCAGCGGCGACATCCGCCCGAACCGCCTCGTTCTCGATGGCGATGCCGACGCCAATTTCTTCCAGCACGTGCCGTATCTGCGCAGCGAGGAGGCCGAACTCGGTGTCCGCTTCGCCGTGACCGCGAGCGTGCATGTGGAGCCCCTCGGGCTGTATTCGCGCCGCGTCCGCAGCCTCGCCGACCTGCCGAAGGGGGCGACCGTCGCCCTGTCCAACAACGTCACCAATTTCAGCCGGGGGCTGAAGCTGCTGCAGGAGAACGGCCTCATCCGTCTCAGGCCCGGCGGCGACGGCACCTTCGCCACGGCCGGCGACATCGCCGAGAATCCGAAATCCTTCAGCTTCGTCGAGGTGGCGCCGCCGCACTTGCCGCGCTCCCTCGACGACGTCGCGCTGGCGGTCATCAACGGCAACTACGCCCTCGAATCCGGCCTCGACCCGGCCAAGGATTCCCTCGGCCTGGAGCGGGCGGAGGGCAACCCCTACGCCAACGTGCTGGTGACGACGCAAGGCCTGGCCCAGGATGCGCGCATCCAGACGCTCTCCTCCCTCCTGCAATCGGCGGAGGTCGCCGGCTTCATCCGCGAGCGCTATCGCGGCGCGGTGATCCCGGTGAGAGGCGCCTGACCGGAGCGCGCCGGCACGTCGGGGCGGCTGTCCGTGGTGAAGCCGTCCCGGTTCGGCATCCGCACCTTCGGCAGGGAGGCGGCATCGAGTTCCGCCCCCTCCGGCAGGATGCCGTTGAGATGCAGCACATAGGCGCTGAGGGCGTAGGTCTCGTCGGCGCTCAGGGATTGCGGCGCGTCGTAGGGCATGGCGCGGCGGATATAGTCGAACAGGGTGGTGGCATGGGGCCAGAAGCTTCCCACCGTCCGCACCGGCTTGCTTGTCGCGAGGCTGCCCTGGCCACCCGCGAGCCTGTCGGCCGCTGCACCCTCCCCCTGCGCCCCATGGCAGGCGGCGCAGCGCGCCCCGAACAGGGCCTCGCCCTGGCGCACGCTGCCATGGCCGGCGGGCAGGCCCTGACCGTCGGCCCGCACGTCGATGTCCCAGAAGGCCAGGATCTGCGGGGTCGCGGGGCGGCCGATCCCGGACAGGGAGACGGGTCCGGACGGGTCCGCCAGGGCGGCGCCCGTCACCGTCAGGCAGGCGAGAAGGCCGAGGCCGCTAAACCGCATGGCTCACGCCTCCCTCGGCGGCGACGTGCCAGCCGGCGATTCCGTTGTTGTGGTAGAAGGATTGGGTGCCCCGGACCGAGACCAGCGCCGCGCGCGGCGGCTGGACGTAGCCCGTCTCGTCGGTGGCCCGGCTGAGGAGATGCGCCGGGCCGCCCTCCCAGTGCCAGGGGAGCCGGAACCGCGTGAGGCATCTGGGCAGGATCGGACCCTCCAGAACGGCCGCCTGCCAGCGCGCGCCGCCGTCGGTGGAGACCTCGACGCCCGCGATGCGGCCGCGCCCCGTCCAGGCGAGGCCGCGGATCTCGCGAAAGCCGGGCGCGCGCAGTTGCTCACCGCCGGACGGCGTGGTGATGACGGATTTGGCCTCCATCACGAAGGTGAACTGGCGCGCCGACCCGTCCGGCATCAGGTCGGTGTATTTCGAGGTCTCCTCGCGGGTCTGGAACGGCTGGTCCCCGACCTTGAGCCGGCGCAGCCACTTGATGCTGAGATTGCCCTCGACCCCCGGCACGAACAGCCGCAGCGGGTAGCCCTGTTCCGGGCGGAGCCGCTCGCCGTTCTGGGCATAGGCCAGGATCGCGCCGTCCCGCGCGAGGTCGAGGGGAATGCTCCGGCTCATCCCGGCCGCGTCCGCGCCCTCCGCCAGGATCCAGGCGGCGCCGGGCTTCACTCCGACCTCGTCGAGGAGGGTGCTCAACTCCACGCCGGTCCATTCGGCGCAGGAGAGGAGGCCGTGGCTTTCCTGGAGTGTCCAGCCCGGTTTGGCCCCGAGCCACGGCGTGTTGCCCGAGCATTCGAGGAAATGGATGCGCGAGACCGACGGCATCCGCACGAGATCGTCCATGGTGAGGATGAGGGGCCGTTCCACGAGGCCGTGGATCGCCAGCCGGTGGCGGTCCGGGTCGATGGCCGGCACCCCGGCATGGTGGCGCTCGAAATGCAGCCCGTTGGGCGTGATGATGCCGTGCAGGTGCTGGAGCGGCGTGCCGGTGGAGGAGGCGCCGGGAAAGGCCGGCGGCGTCCGCGATTTCCGGCCTAGGTTCTCGTAGGGCGAGGGCCGGCCATAGGGCGGCGATGCGGACGGCGCTCCGGGCGTACGGCTCCATTCGGGGATGGCGAGGGGATCGCCCGTCTCCAGGGCGTGGGCGGCGCTGGCGATCCCGCCCGCCGCGCCGCCGGCCAGCCGAAGGAAGCCGCGCCGGCTCGAAGACCGGCGCGGTGCGCGCGATGTGTCAGACGGCATGACAACGGGGTCCGAATGGGCGTTCGGAGGAGAACGCGAAGCGAGATGTCGGGGGCGATGGCGAAAGAAGAGCGTGGCTGCGTCTCTTTCGATGATTGTCATTGGACCGTATCCGGCCTTCGCAATCAACGGCATGGATTTTTCAATTCTTGCGGGGACGCGAACACATCTTCTCTCGAACCGGGACGCCGAGGGACGATTTTTCGGATCGCGTAAGGCCGCTTGGGCGATGCCGGGATTGCCCTGCCCGACGCCGCGCATGCGGCCCGTCCCGAATGCCGGGCGACTTGAATGTTGGGCAACTTGGAGGATCGTTCTCTCGCGGTAGGGCTGTGGGGATCGATCTTGCTTGAAGGGCGAAGAATTCGACAGCCGATTTCGTTGAATGCGCCAAGTATAGGTCATAGAATCGCAGGATAGATGTTCATCGTTCCGTTCCACCGCCCTGCGCCCGCGCGTGCCGGGCGCATGAGGTTTGGCGAGTGCCTGGAATTCAGATCGACCGCGGCGGCGATGCCGTCCCGCCGCCGCCGGATGCGCTGATCCGTTTCGAGCAGGTGGCGAAGACCTACTCCACCCGCGACGGCGCCGGCGTCTCGGCGCTGAGCGGGATCGACCTGTCGGTGACGGCCGGTTCGGTGCTGGGGGTGATCGGCCGCTCGGGCGCGGGGAAATCGAGCCTGATCCGGCTCATCAACGGGCTGGAACGCCCGAGCGCCGGTCGTGTCCGTGTCGGGGATGCGGAGGTCTCGTCCCTCGACGAGCGCGCGCTGCGCCACGTGCGCCGCGGCATCGGCATGATCTTCCAGCATTTCAACCTGCTCTCGTCCCGCACCGCCTTCGGCAACATCGCCCTGCCCCTGGAGATCGAGGGCCGGGGCAAGGCCGCGATCCGCGCCCGCGTCGAGGAATTGCTGGCCTTGACCGGGTTGGAGGAGCAGCGCGACCGCTATCCCGCCGAACTCTCGGGCGGCCAGAAGCAGCGTGTCGGCATCGCCCGCGCGCTGGCCACGGGGCCGAGCGTCCTCCTCTCCGACGAGGCCACCTCCGCCCTCGACCCGGAGACCACGCGGTCGATCCTGGCGCTCCTGCGCCGCATCAACCGCGACCTCGGCCTCACCATCGTGCTCATCACCCATGAGATGTCGGTGATCCGCGCCGTGGCGGATCGCGTCGCCGTGCTGGAGGCGGGCCGTATCGTCGAACAGGGCGACGTGTTCGAGGTCTTCACCCGGCCCCAGGCGGAGATGACGCGCACCCTCCTCGCCGGGGAGATGGGGCTGACCCTGCCGGCGGCACTCCGCGCCGGGATCGAGACCCGACCGATCGCGGGCGGCAGGGCGGTCCTGCGGATCGCCTTTCGCGGGCCTCACGCCAACGACCCGATCGTCGCGCGGCTCGCGCGCGAGACCGGCATCGAGGCCAACATCCTGTCCGGCACCGTCGACGAGATCGCCGGCCAGCCCTTCGGCTCGCTGACGGTGGGGCTGCCCGCGGGGCCGGACGTGATCGGCCGGGCACGCGCCTTCCTCGACGCTCACGGCCTCGTCTCCGATCTCCTCGGCTACCTGCCGGCCCACAGCGTGGAGGCTCGCCGTGTCGCCTGAAATGATCCGCCTGCTGCTGCAGGCCACCGGCGACACGCTTTCCATGGTGGCCGTGGCGGCCGTTCTCGGCACGCTGTTCGGCCTTCCGCTGGGCGTCTTCCTGGCGACCAGCCGGCGCGGGGAATTGCTCGCCGCGCCCTGGCTCAACGGCGTGCTGGGCCTCGTCGTCAACGCCACCCGCTCGACGCCCTTCATCATCCTGGTCGTGGCCATCATCCCCTTCACCCGGCTCATCGCCGGCACTTCCATCGGGATGTGGGCCGCCACGGTGCCGCTGACGGTGGCGGCGACGCCCTTCATCGCCCGCCTGGTGGAGGCGGCGATCCGCGAGGTCGATGCCGGGCTGGTGGAGGCGGCGCGCGCCTTCGGGGCCGGCCCGCTCACCATCATCCGCAAGGTTCTGATCCCGGAGGCGCTGCCCGGCATCCTCCTCGGCCTGACCCTCGCGGTGGTGTCGCTGCTCGGCTATTCGGCCATGGTCGGCGCCGTCGGCGGCGGGGGGCTGGGCGATCTCGGCATCCGCTACGGCTACCAGCGCTTCCGCCCCGAGATGATGCTGGCCGTCGTCGTCGTGCTGATCGTGCTGGTCCAGGCGGTCCAGACCATCGGCGAGCGTCTGGCCAGCCGGCTCAACCGGCGCATCCGCCGGGCGTGATCCCGCTCCGGCAGGTTTCGTCGGGGCACGCACCGGATAACCCGCCCGGAATGTCCCATATAACGAACGACGGGCGTGATGACATAAATCGACGGTCTCCGGCCTATCGTCGCTCGGCCGGAAATATTCTTCGCATTGCTGCGCCGGGCTCGATAACGACTACGATCCGTTTGTTCTAGAGACGGATCATCTCCTTTGTCCGTTCTATAAAGAGAACGATTTCATTGACGGCGAGGGCGCTGCCGAGCAGATTCGGAGAACACTTTCTCTCCCCGGCTCCGCGTCCCGCGTCCGAGTTACGACAGCAGGTTTCCCCATGACGACCCGACGCCCGACTCTCTCGCGCCGGAAAGCGGCGGCTCTTCTGGGCGGCTTCGCCCTCTCCCTGGCGAGCCTCGGCCCTGCCGCCGCCGCTGAGGGCCAGCTGCGCATCGCCAAGCAATTCGGCGTGGTCTACCTGCTTCTCAACGTCGTCGAGGACCAGAAGCTCATCGAGAAGCACGGCAAGCAGGCGGGCCTCGACATCAAGGTGGAGTACGTCCAGCTCTCCGGCGGTTCGGCCGTCAACGATGCACTGCTGTCCGGCAATATCGAGATCGCCGGGGCCGGTGTCGGCCCGCTCTTCACCCTCTGGGACCGCACAAGGGGACGGCAGAACGTCAAGGGCGTCGCGTCGCTCGGCAACTTCCCCTACTACCTCGTCACCAACAATCCCGACGTGAAGACCATCGCCGACTTCACCGAAAAGGACCGCATCGCGGTTCCCGCCGTCGGCGTCTCGGTGCAGTCGCGCATCCTGCAGCTGGCCTCGGCGAAGCTCTGGGGCGACAAGGACTTCGCCAAGCTCGACAAGATCAGCGTCGCGGTTCCGCATCCGGAGGCCACTGCCGCGATCGTCAAGGGCGGCACCGAGATCTCCGGCCATTTCGGCAACCCGCCCTTCCAGGAGCAGGAACTCGCCGACAATCCGAAGGCCCGGATCGTCCTCAATTCCTATGACGTGCAGGGCGGGCCGGCCTCCTCGACCGTGCTCTACGCCACCGAGAAGTTCTACAAGGACAGCCCGAAGACCTGCACGGCCTTCCTGGGCGCCCTCGACGACGCCGCGAAGTTCATCACCGCGAATCCGGAGAAAGCGGCCGAGATCTACATTCGGATCAACGGCAGCAAGATCGACCCGGCCTTCCTGACGACGATCATCAAGAACCCCGCCGTATCCTTCAAGGTGACGCCCGAGAACACGCTCGGTCTCGGCACGTTCATGCACCGGGTCGGGGCCATCAAGACGGAGCCGAAGACGATCGGCGACTACTTCTTCGATGACCCGCGCATCAGCAATGGCAGCTGAGCGGCGCGCCATGATCTCCACGGCTCCCCGCTCCGACTTCGCCATCACAGGGCTCACCGATCCCCGCGCATGGGGATCCGCGCGGCGTGAGGAGGCGCGCGCCCGTTCCCCGATCGCGGCCGAGGCATCGCCGCTGCTGCGGATCGAGGGCGTGACCCTCGAATACCGCACGCCGGAACGGGTGGTGCGCGCCACCCATCGCATCGACCTCGATATCCATGAGGGGGACCGCTTCGTCCTGCTCGGGCCCTCCGGCTGCGGCAAGTCCACCCTGCTCAAGGCCGCGGCCGGTTTCCTCCGCCCCGTGGAGGGGGAGATCACCCTCGGCGGCGTGCCCGTGCGCGAGCCCGGCCCCGACCGCATCGTGGTGTTCCAGGAATTCGACCAGCTGCCGCCCTGGAAGACGGTGGCCCAGAACGTCGCCTTCCCCCTGCGCGCGGCCCGTGCGCTGGGCCGGCGCGAGGCCGCCGAGCGGGCGCGGCACTACATCGACAAGGTCGGGCTGACGCGCTTTGCCGACAGCTACCCGCACCAGCTCTCGGGCGGCATGAAGCAGCGCGTGGCGATCGCCCGGGCGCTGGCGATGCAGCCGAAGGTCCTGATGATGGACGAGCCCTTCGCGGCCCTCGACGCCCTGACCCGGCGCCGGATGCAGGAGGAATTGCTGTCCCTGTGGGACGAGGCCCGCTTCACGCTGCTCTTCGTGACCCATTCCATCGAGGAGGCCCTGGTGGTCGGCAACCGGGTGGCGCTGCTCTCGCCCCATCCGGGCCGTGTGCGGGCCGAGATCAACAGCCATGCGTTCGATCTGACCAGCATCGGGAGCCGCGATTTTCAGGGCGCGGTGCAGCGTCTGCACAGCCGCCTGTTCGAGACCGCGCCCGAACCCGAAGCATCCACGGAGGCGTCCGCATGAGCGATGCCAGTCTCGCGGGCCGGAACCTCGTGCCGCCGATCCGCCCCGAATACGACCATGTGCTCGCCCCCTTCGTGGAAGCACCGGTGGAGCGGGTGCTGCCGTTCTCGACCCGGCTCTGGCAGCAGGATTGGCTGCGCAAGGGCCTGATCATCGTCGCCCTCGTCCTCGTATGGGAGGGGCTGGCGCGCTGGCAGGACAACGACCTGCTGCTGCCCGGCTTCGGCGCCACGATGGCCGCCCTGGTGGACGGCCTCGTGAACGGCGAGCTGCTGGACCGGGTGCGGATCTCCCTCGTCGTGCTGCTGCAGGGCTATGTCTGCGGCATCGTCCTGGCCTTCCTGCTGACCACCCTGGCCGTCTCGACCCAGTTCGGCCGCGACCTGCTCTCGACCCTGACGGCGATGTTCAACCCGCTGCCGGCCATCGCCCTGCTGCCGCTGGCCCTGCTCTGGTTCGGCCTCGGGTCCGGCAGCCTGATCTTCGTCCTCATCCATTCTGTGCTGTGGCCGATGGCGCTCAACACCTATGCGGGCTTTCAGGGCGTGCCCGAAACCTTGCGCATGGCCGGGCGCAACTACGGTCTGCGCGGCCCGTCCTACGTGATTCAGATCCTCATCCCCGCCGCGCTGCCGGCGATCCTGTCCGGCCTCAAGATCGGATGGGCCTTTGCCTGGCGCACGCTGATCGCGGCCGAGCTCGTCTTCGGCGCCTCCTCGGGGCGCGGCGGCCTCGGCTGGTATATCTTCCAGAACCGCAACGAACTCTACACGGACCGGGTCTTCGCCGGTCTCGTCCTCGTCGTCGTCATCGGCCTCGTCATCGAGAACGTGGTGTTCGCGGCGTTCGAGCGGCTCACCGTGCGGCGCTGGGGCATGGCGCGATAATCCCGACCGATGTCGGAGGCCGGGCCGCCCCGCGCGAAAGGTTCTGCTTTCACGAGCGGACGGCAGAGCAGGTTTCGATCGTTCTATCTCTATCTTTAAAAGATCATATTATCGACTTTTGCTGATTGCGGCGAGTATAACGGCTCTCGCAAAAGCTTTTATTCAGTATTTCGTCCGCCGGCGGGACCGGGGTGCCGGCCGGATGGCCCCGCTTCGATCGCATCGCCGTCCCGTCTCGCCCTCGACGCCATCGGGCTCCGGCATGGCGCCGGGCCCATCCTCGACCTCTTGCGCCTGCCATGAGGGCGTGAGCGACCGCTTCACCGATGCCGCACCTTTTCGCCGGGCGGATGCAGATTCAAGGGAGATCAATCCGTGACGATCACCAGACGCCGCGTGCCGGGCCTGCTCCTCGCGCTCGGAGCCGGCCTTTCCGCCCTCACCGGTGCCGTCGCCGGGGAGGCCGCGCCGAAGGAGTTCCGGATCGGCTACCAGAAGATCGGCCTCATCGTCGTCGCCCGGCAGCAGGGGGTGATCGAGAAGCGCCTGGCCGCGCAGGGCACCAAGGTGCAGTGGGTCGAGTTCCAGGCCGGGCCTCCCCTGCTCGAAGCCCTGAGCGCGGGCAGTATCGATTTCGGCTATACCGGCGACGCGCCACCGATCTTCTCGCAGTCGGCGGGCGGCAACCTCGTCTATGTCAGCGCCGCGGCGCCCTCCGGCGACGGCGAGGCGATCCTGGTCAAGGAATCTTCGCCGATCCGGTCGGTCGCCGATCTGAAGGGCAAGAAGGTCGCGTTCGGTCGCGGCACGAGCGCGCACAACCTCATCATCGCCGCCCTGGAGAAGGCCGGCCTCACCTTCTCGGACATCACGCCCGCCTACCTGACGCCGGCCGATGCCGGCTCGGCCTTCGCCAACGACAGCGTCGACGCGTGGTCGATCTGGGATCCCTACTTCGCCGTGGCGCAGGCGCGGAGCAAGACCAGGGTCCTGGCGACCTCCGGCCAGACCCTCGACGTGTCGGCCTATTTCCTGGCCAACAGAACCTTCGCCGACACGCATCCGGGCGTCATCGTCCATAGTCTGGCGGGTCTCACCGAGGCGGCCGCCTGGGCCGACGGGCACCGCGACGAGGTGGCCAAGGCGCTGAACGCCGTGACGGGCATCCCCTACGAGATCCAGAAGGTCGCGGCGGACCGTACCCGGTTCGGGGTCCGGCCCCTCACCGACGCGATCCTCTCGGGGCAACAGGCCACGGCCGACCGCTTCCACCGTCTCGGGCTCATCCCCCGCGCCATCCAGGTGCGTGACGCCGTCTGGACCCCGCCGCGCACCTGATCGCGCCGACCCGCAAGATCCCGTCGACCTGCAAGATCCCGTCGACCTGCAAGGCCCGGAGCCCCCACATCGTGACCACCCTCGACCCCCTCGCGAGTCTGTCCCTGCCGGGAGCGGGCGTCCCGCCCCGGCGGGTGCTGCCCAAGGCCGTCTCCCCCTTCCCTCCGCGCCAGACGGCCCGGTCGGGCTTGGGCCCCTACGGTCTCTTCGTGATCTCGTGGCTCGCCCCCGTCGCCCTCGTGGCGGTCTGGGAAGCCCTCGCCCGTGCCGGCTGGATCTCGCCGCAGGTGCTTCCGGCACCGAGCAAGGTCCTGACGACCGCCTGGAAGCTGACACTGAACGGTTCGTTGCTCCTCGATCTCGGCACCAGCCTGCTGCGCGCGGCGGTCGGCTTCGCCATCGGCGGCGGAATCGGTTTCGCCCTCGGCACCCTGGTCGGGTTTTCCCGTCTCGCGGAGGCGGCCATCGACCGGAGCGTCCAGATGATCCGCGCCATCCCGTTCCTCGCCCTGCTGCCCCTGGTTATCGTGTGGTTCGGCGTCGGCGAGAGCCAGAAGATCTTCCTCGTGGCGCTGGGGGTCGCCTTTCCGATCTACATCAACACCGTGCTCGGCATCCGGCAGGTGGACCCGAAGCTCGTCGAACTCGGCCGGGTCCGGAACCTCGGTCCGATCCAGCTGATCCGCCGCATCATCCTGCCCGGCGCCCTGCCCTCGATCCTCACGGGCGTCCGCTATGCCCTGGCGACGGCTTGGCTGGCCCTGGTGGTGGCCGAGACGATCGGCGCGCAATCCGGTCTCGGTTTCCTCGCGATGGATGCCCGCGAGTTCCTGCGCACCGACGTGATCGTGCTGGCCATCGTGCTCTACGCGCTGATCGGCATCGCCGCCGATTCCATCGCCCGTCACCTGGAGCGCTCGCTCCTCGCCTGGCACCCGAATTTCGGGGACCGCCGATGAGCCGCGCTCATGCCGGGAGCGCCGTGTCCGCTTCCTCGCGTCCCGCCGTCGTCGTCACCGACCTCACCCGCGCCTACGGCCCGCGCGTCGTCATCGACGGCCTGAACCTCGTCATCGAGCGCGGTGAGTTCGTCGCCCTGCTGGGCGAGAGCGGCTGCGGCAAGACGACCTTGCTGCGGGCCCTGGCGGGGCTCGATCCCGTCGATCGCGGCCGCATCGACGCGCCCGGAGAGGCCGCCGTCGTCTTCCAGGAGCATCGGCTGCTGCCGTGGGACAGCCTCTGGCGGAACGTGGCGCTGGGCCTGCCGGACCGGGGGGCTCGGGAGCGCGCCGCCGCCGCGCTCTCCGAGGTCGGGCTCGGACATCGCCTCGACGATTGGCCGCGCAATCTCTCCGGCGGTCAGGCGCAGCGCGTGGCCTTGGCCCGCGCGCTCGTGCAGGAGCCGGAACTGCTGCTGCTCGACGAACCCTTCGCGGCGCTCGACGCCCTGACCCGCATCCGCATGCACGGGCTGGTCAAGGAACTCGTGGCCCGCCACCGGCCGGGCGTTCTCCTCGTCACCCACGATGTCGACGAAGCCATCTCGCTCGCCGACCGCGTGCTGGTGATGCGGGCGGGGATCATCGCCGCCGAGCACCGGCTCGACGGCTCCGGCGATCGGGTGGCCCTCCGCCTCCGCCTCCTCGCCGAACTCGGCGTTCACGCCGAACCCGAGCCAGCCTGAGTGTTTCTCCGAACCTGTCTGATCGGATTTCCCGGCGGATGCCCGTGCTGACTTCGATCATCCAAGCCGACCACCTCATCCTGAGGCGCCCGCGTCAGCGGGCCTCGAAGGAGCCCTCCAGACACCAGAGCGATCCCTGGACGCCTCCTTCGAGGCCGCTACGCGGCACCTCAGGATGAGGTAAAGCCTTGGAAAAACAAATCAAACAGGCCCTCACGAAACTCCCGCCGCGCCGTCGCGTCCTGAGCCAGAACCGACTGCGACAGGGAGTTGTGTGAGGCCCTCCGAACTTCCCCTCCTAGTCGATCGGCCAGAGACTCCCATGACGACCTCATTCCGCTCCCCGTCCTCCGGCCCCTCCCGCCGCCGTTTCCTCGAGACGTCCCTGCTCGGTGCCGGTGCCCTCGCGGGTGGTCTCGCGGGCCATTCGGCCGGCGCCGCCACCGGCCGCACCACCGACACGCTGCGCCTGACCTGGGGCTATACCGGCCTCACCTTCATCGCCAAGGAGCGCGGCGAACTGGTGAAGACCCTCGCCAGAGACGGGATCAAGGTGGAATGGGTCGGCCCGTTCCCCAACCACGCGCCGACCCTCCAGGCGGTCACCGGCGGCACCGCCGATTTCAGCTTCGGCGGCAGCACGACCCCGGCGCTCGCCGCCATCTCCGCCGGCTCGCCGCTGGTCTTCACCCAGTTCCTCATCTACAGCCCGCGCACCACGGCCATCATCGCCAAGGACGGGTCCGGCATCGACAAGGTCGAGGATCTCGTCGGCAAGTCTGTGGCGGTGAACCGGTCGGGGCTCGGCGAGTTCCTAGTGGTGGCGGCGCTGGAAAAGCACGGCATCGACCGGTCCAAGGTCAAGTTCGTCTATCTCAACCCGCCCGATGCCGCCCCGGCGCTGGCCTCCGGCAAGGTCGATGCGTGGTCGATGTGGAGCCCCGGCGTGGACATCGCCCGCTTCGACTACAACGCCCACGACATCTTCCTCGAAGAGCGCGACCTGCCCTTCCAGATCGATTTCACCTCCTACCTGACGCGCCGGGATTTCGTCGCGAAGAACCCCGATCTCGTCCGCGCCTTCCATGCGGCGCTGAAGAACGACGCCGATTGGGCGTCCGCGAACACGGAAGAGGCCGAGCGGCTCACACAGGCCAAGGCGGGCTACAGCGACCGGGTGCGCGACCACTTCATCGGCCTGCGCAAGCAGTACAAGCTCTACGCGACGGACGATCAGGCCTTCCTGTCGGAGTTCCAGAAGGCGGCCGAGTGGCTGGTCACGCGCAAGGTCCTGCCCGAGCCGGTGACCGTCACCGATCATCTCGTCCGGGTCTGACGGGATCGTCGCCCCGTTCCAGGCCCCGGTCCTCGCGGCCCTGAGGCGGACCTCGTATTTTACCGGAACGGGCCGGGAGCCGATGCTTCCCGTCGGCCGGAGCTATTCCGAACGTCTCGCACTCCCGAGCAGCGCGCGGGCGGCTTCGTGACGGATCTCGCCCGTCTCGCAGGTCTTGCAGATCGCCCCGAGATAGCGACCGTCGATCACCGTCGCGGCGAACAGCCCAGACTTGAAGCGGTTCGCGGCCTGTGTCTCCACGGCGTACCAGAGGCGTGTCCCGAACCGCACCTTGCCGAATTCGCCGCGCAACGTCGCGTCCTTGCTCGTGCTTTTCAGGGCGCTGCGGATGCGGGTGTAGCGGGAGGTGGGCGAGGCGTAGAGCCCGTCGAGACGGGCCGTGTCGTCGCCGTCGTCTCCGACGGGATCGCGTCTCAGGAACAGGGTGCAGACCTCCAGGGTGCGCTTGCAGGAGAGCGTGCCGCAGACGAGACGCACGGTCATCCGGCCCGTGGCGTCACCGGTCGCCTCGGCGGGATCTTCCAGGGTCCATCCCTCCGGGAGATCGATGACGAAGCCCTGGTCCAGACGGACCGTCCGTGTCCTCGCGGTCTCCCCGCCCCAGGCCGCTCCCGCGACGGTCAGTGCCGGGAACACGCATGCGAGGGCGAGCCAGCCGGAGCGGCGTTTCGGAGCACGGCTCATGACGGTCCGCCGTCCGAAGGCAGATGGCGCGCCGCGAGCGCCTCGAAACGGGCGAGTGCGTCCGGATCGAAGGCGCGTGTCGGGAGTGGCAATACGCTGCCCCAGCGCATCGGCAGGACGATGAGCTCGCCCAGGCGCTCGCAGCCCCGGAAGTTCGTCCAGCCGAGGCGTGCCCAGGCTCCTCCTTGGGCGACCGAGAGGCCCCGGGCGTCGGCATGGGCATAGGACGTGCCGGGCCGTGCCTCCCTCGCGAGATCCCGTCCGAGCTCGCGCGCCGCCCAGCGACGGTTCCAGGGACCGAGCGCGAGGACGAGCAGGACCACCGCCGCGGCCCCTATGGCCGGCTTCAGGAAATCGGTTCCCGCCATCTCGAGGAAGAGCGGGAACGCGATGGAGAACGGGACGCGGTAGGGGTCCACCGCCCAGACGAAGGCGACGATGCCGGGAACGAGCAGGCTCAGACCGACGAAGAGCAGCACTGCCCCGCGCATCCGTGCTCGCCGCATCGCCGGCCGGTCGAGGGTCCTGGTCACGAGCGCCGCCCGATCCTCCGCCGTGAGCGTGAAGGCGATGCGCACCGCATCCCCGGCTTCGTCGGCGAAGGGATCGGTGTCGTCGGGCGGGTGGGGCGACAAGGGCCGCCCGGCGGCGGTCCAGGCCCGAACGCCGTCGGCCTGCGCCGTCGTGAGATCGGCCTTGGCGAGGACGATGGGTTCGCCCTCGACATCCGTCAGGACGAAGAGGTGGAGACGGTCCTCGTCCAGCCCCTTGATGAGATGCCAGGGCAGGAAGGCCTCCAGATCCGCACTCGTCTGCGTGATCCCGGCATCGTCGAAGCGGTAGGTCATCGGCACGGGCGTGTCTTCGCCGGGGGGGCCGATCGCGGCGACGAGCCGCTGATGCAGCAGCCACGGGTAGGCCGCGTGAAGGGTGAGGCAGGCGAGTGTCACGACCGCGAGGAGCGCGGCCAGCGGCCAGAGCGACAGGTCGGGGAGGTCCTGCAGAAACCCGGATATGGTCTTGCCTTTACGCCCCCCCTCCGTCGCCCAGGTCGAGACGAAGCCGAGCAGGGCGAAGAACCATAGCGCGGGTAGTCCGACCGTCAGGATACGCCGCCGGAACGCCGCCGAGCGAGGTCGGTGCGTCCGGGCGATGCCGGCGAGTCGATGGGTGAAGCGAAGCGGGGCGGCGAAGACGAGGGGCGCGCCGGGGGATAGCGGACGTGCCGAAATGGATGGGACGACGGGCAGGGTTGCATCTCCTACGACGCGCGGCGCGCGCTCATGGCGCTACGCGGGTTTCGCAAAAGTGGTCGCTGGTTTTGCGGCCGAAAACCTGCGACGCTCCAAAGGCCAATGCGGACCCGCACAGGTCCGGCAGGCCTCCATCGTGCCCGGACCGGGCGGCTGAGACAACCGCCGACGACACGGGGTGGTTGAGAGCATCGCCGGATTCGAACGCCCGCGCACCGAATTTGCCGCCGGCGGCCGTTTCCGGGCGTGCCGACACGCGAGAGTTCGGGGCCCGATCCGACGAGACCGGGCCGCGGGCGGATTTCCCTTCGGAACCGAGCGGTCCAACGGGCTGTGTCGATCGAGGGTCCTGGCTCACCGAGCCGGGGCTAGAGCGCTCTTCGCCGAAGTGGATGCCGGTTCGGCGAAAAAGAGCGCGGCACAACAAAGACTTAGAGATGTGTCCCGACCCAACGTGGTCGGGCACAGCTCTAGACCTGCCCGGCTGCGTCTTTCATGGCCGCCGCCGCTGCTGCCAGTCCCCAGCGGACCATCTCCTCCGCGTCGGCGGCCGTCCCCGCCTCCGCGTAGCAACGCAGCTCGGGCGCATTGCCGGACGCACGGAAGTGGATCGTGCGTCCCCCGTCGAGTTCGACCCTGACACCGTCCTGTTCGTCCACGGATTGCGGCGTGCCGAGCGGGCGGAAGAAATCCGCGCGGAACGCCTCCCGGCCGAGCTGGCGCAGCAAGGCGCCGCTCCGCTCCGCCGGGGTTTCGGGCAGGCGGTCGCTGGCGGTCTCGCCGACCTTCAGGGAAACGACGAGTTCCGCGAGCGTCATTCCGGCGTCCCGTGCCGCCGCCAGGGTCGCCACGATCGGAAGGATCGCATCGCGCGTGGGCAGGGCCGCGAGGATCCTGTCGCCGACGGCAATGTCCGAACCGAGGAGGAAACCGCCATTGGCTTCGAAGCCGACGACGCTCGTGGCTCCGTCCCTCTGCGCCTGGCCCATCCCGGCGATGACGAACGGCGAGCCGACCTTGGTGCGCAGCACGCGCCGGAAGCCGCCCGCATGCTCGATGGCCGAGCCCGCCGTGACGGGGACGACGACCGTGTCGACGCCGAGATAGCGGGCGGTGATCAGCCCGAGCACATCGCCCCGGACGATCCGCCCGGCGGCGTCCGCGAGCAGCGGCCGGTCCGCGTCGCCATCGGTCGTCACCAGCGCGTCGAAGCCGCCCGTTGCCATCGCGTCGCGGATGAACGCGATATCCTCGGGGCGGTGGGCCTCCGTGTCGATCGGCACGAAACTGTCGGAGCGGCCGATGGCGACGATGTCGGCCCCGAGGGCGGCCAGCACGTCGGCGAGGAGATCGCGCGCCACGGAACTCTGCTGATAGACCGCGATCCTCTGGCCGGCCAGGATGGTGGAGGGGAAGGCTTCGGTGTAGCGCTGACGGTAGCGGTCGACCGCCCCCGGCTCCCGGGTGGCGGCGTCGGTCGGCGGCATGTCGCCGACCCGGGAGATGTCGCCCAGGGCGGCGAGGATCGCGACCTCGTCGGTCTTGGTGATCTCGCCATCGGGGCGATAGAATTTCAGGCCGTTGCGATCCGAGGGAATGTGGCTGCCGGTGACCATGACGGCGCAGGCCCCGCGCCGGATGCCTTCGAGCGCGAGGGCCGGCGTCGGCAGGGCACCGCAATCGAAGACGGTCAAGCCGGCCCCCGCCGCGGCGGCGGCCACCGTCGCGGCGATCCCCTCGCTGCTGTCGCGCAAGTCCCGCCCGATCACGACGTCGCGGCTGCCGCCGGTCGTGGCGGCGATCGAGCGGAAGAACGCGCTGGCATAGGCGTAGCTCGGCCATCCCACGAGGTCTGTCACCAGTCCGCGCAGGCCACTGGTCCCGAATTTCAGACTGCTCATGAGCTTTCCACTTGCGATGGGCGCGACGGTGCGACGAACCCCGCTTTTAGGTGGAGTGGGCCGCCGCCTCAATCGGTTCCCGTCGGGGCGTTTCCGCCGCCTTCAGGCGCCGGGGCGGATTGCCATGCGATCACCGGGCGTTCGAAGTGCCACGCGACGCTCACCGTCACCGCCACTTCAGGTCGGTTGTGGCCGCAGGCTTAAGGCCGCTTCACGCGATCGCGGTGATCCGATGCAGAAGCGACATCAGATCGGATTGGCGCCGCGTCTGCGTCTTCGAGAAGATCGACGCCAGATGTGTCCGCACGGTCCACAACGTGATGCGCTTGTCGGATGCGATTTCCGCGAGTGTCTTTCCAAAGCAGATCTGCTTGGCGATGCTGGACTCGGTCTGCGTAAGGCCGAACATCTTCTGCATGACTTCGTTGCTGGGGTCCGGGTTCTCGTTCAGATCGACAATCGTCACGAGCGTATAGCCGTAAGCGTCCGTTTCATCGCCGGCGGGCATGGCGTGAATGGCCAGGGAGCGCTTTCCGTGGCGCGGCACCATGATCCACGACTCGGACCTGTGCCGGAATCGTGTTCCCCCCGCTTCGAGCACGTTCTTGAAGCCGGCCCTCAGGTCCACGGACTTGGGTGTCTCCTCGTCGTTGAATTCCTGGATGGCCCGGATGGCCGCCTGATTGGATTCCACCACATCCCCGTCGGAATCCAGAAGCAGCGCGCCACAGCCCATGCGATCCAAAACGCCGAAGAAACGGCTGTTGATCGACACGATGTGCTCCCCAATACGGATTTGTTCAGTATTATCGTGCCCGACGCTTGCTACGTCTTCGGCGCTACCGCGACGGGACCGGCCCGATTTGCCTCGCGAGCGGCAGGCATGCAAGGCGATATGAAATCTCCAAGGTCCGCATTCCCTCGTCCAACTACTCAAGTAGGCATCGTGGCGGCTCGCCGGAAACTTCGGGCGCCGCGATCTCATTCACACATGCCTTATAACGTTTGTTTCCACAACGAAACGTGCATCTCCATAATTCTCGCTCGCTCCGCCGGTTGCCAGTACAGATTACGGGGCGAGCCGATATTTTTACATCCCCATTATAACTGATTGACCGACGTGGGAAATTCTCGATTTTCAACAGATCGAAGATCGCGGCTCAGTGTCTGTTCGAGGGATGATTTCGGTTTGTCATCACTCATATGAGGGAGGCCGGCGAAATTTTATTTCCGGACCGCGCCGGCGCCCACGCGACGTGAGACGTTTCCCTACGGCCAGAACGAGAAGTTGTAATTTTCGAGACAACGACCGGTGATGGGTTCCCTTTGGCGTGTCGCCTCTGCCGGTCCAGCGGGCGCGCTCATCCCGCGTGGTGCAACCCCTCCGGGGCGAGGGTGCGGAGGCAGGGAAGGGACGGCGACGGCATCCCGACCTGCAGTGAGGGGTCGGCGCGGAACAGCCGCTTCAGGAACCCCGTCACCGCCTGGATGCGGGGGGAGAAGCGCAGGTCCGTATGCACGTTGAGCCAGAGATCGCGGCTGGTCGAGGCGGTTTCATGGAGCACGGGGACGAGGTCGTCGCGCCCCTTCACGGCGAAGCTCGGCAGAAGCACGAGGCCGAGACCGCCGGCGGCGGCGTTCTTCTGGGCGATCATGCTGTTGGAATGGAACACGATGTGACGGTCGAGCACGACGTCGTCGAGCCAGCGGACGCAATCCACCTGGATCAGATCGCTGATGTAGGAGACGAAGGCGTGATGGCGCAGTTCGTCGATGCTCTGCGGCATGCCGGCCCGGGCGAGGTAGGTGGGGGCGCCGTAGAGGCCGAGCCGGAAGCGTCCCACCTGTTCGGAGACCAGCCCCTGGCCCGGCGGTTTGAAGAAGCTCAGGAAGAGGTCGGCCTCGCGCCGGTTGACGTAGACGGTCTGGGACGAGGTGACGAGTTCGATCGCGAGATCCGGGTGGGTCTCACGCAGGCGCACGAAGCGTTCCGCGAGGTAGAGCGAGGCGATGCCCTCCATCGTCGCGAGCCGCACCCGCCCGCTGGCCTGCGCCGCCGAGGGAGAAACCTCCTCGCCCATGGCGATGACCGCGCTCTCGACCCGCTCGGCATGCCCGAGGAGGCGCTGGCCCGGCTCGCTCAGCCGAAGCCCTGACGGCACGCGCTCGAAGAGCGCGATGCCGAGCGCACTCTCCAGATGGGCGAGGCGGCGGCTCACCGTCGATTGATCGACCTTCAGGCGCTTGGCCGCCCCGGCGAGGCTGCCGCCCCTGGCGGCGTTGAGGAAGACCTTCAGGTCGTCCCAGTCGAGCAGATCGAGCGCAGCCATGGGGATCGGTTGGCAAGACTCGCGCCACGCCCGGCCATTCGGTCGCCGGCCGCGCCGGGTCCCTTCCGCAAGGCGCCTTGCAGATTTGCCCACTTCGCGCCCGCCGGGCGCCGGCTAGGCTGGTTCACGAAAGGGTCAAGTCCATGCTTCCACGCTTCAAGGCCGCGGCGATCCACGCCGCCCCCGTCTTCCTCGACGCCGCCGCCACCACCGACAAGGCGGTCTCGCTGATCCACGAGGCGGCGCGGGCGGGGGCGGGCCTCGTCGCCTTTCCGGAGACCTTCATCCCGGCCTTTCCGGTCTGGGCGGCGCTCTCGGCTCCCATCGACAACCACGATCTCTTCGCCCTCATGGTCGAGCAATCCGTCCTGGTCGACGGGCCGGAGATCGGGCGCATCCGCCAGGCGGCGCAGAAGGCGGGCATCGTCGTGTCCTTGGGGCTCAGCGAGCGCTCGCCCGTGAGCGTCGGCTGCCTATGGAACGCCAATCTCATCATCGGCGCGGATGGCACGATCCTGAACCATCATCGCAAGCTGATGCCGACCTATTACGAGAAGCTCATCTGGGCCCCGGGCGACGGCGCCGGGCTGAAGGTGGTGGAGACCGGGATCGGGCGCATCGGCCAGCTCATCTGCGGCGAGAACACCAACCCGCTGGCGCGCTATGCCCTGATGGCGCAGGGCGAGCAGTTCCACATCTCGTCCTGGCCCCCGGTCTGGCCGACGCGGCGGCCGAAGGGGGGCGGCAATTACGACAACCTGGCGGCCAACCGCCTGCGGGCCAGCGCCCATTGCTTCGAGGCCAAGGTCTTCGGCCTCGTGACGGCGGGCATGCTGGACGGCAAGGCCTACGATTTCCTCGCCGCCCGCGGTCCCGGCGCCGCCGACGTGCTCGACGCAACGCCGCGCGCCGCCTCGTTCTTCGTCGATCCCACGGGGGCGCAGATCGGCGAGGCGCTGCAGGACGAGGGGATCCTCTATGCGGAGATCGACCTCGATGCCTGCATCGAGCCCAAGCAGTTCCACGACGTGGTCGGCTATTACAACCGCTTCGATGTGTTCGACCTCGGGGTGAACCGCCAGCGGCTCGTTCCCGCACGGTTCCGCGACGGCCCGGAGCTTGCTGCCGCATCCGAGCCCCCGGCCCCGCCAGCGAACGGCGCGTGAGCGACCGACCCCGCGGAAGTCCGCTCCTCTTCCTTGCCTGCGATCCCTCGCCCCCGATCCTTCGCGTCAACGACCCAGAATGGAGATGTGCCATGACCATCGACCGTCGCAAGCTCATCCTCGGAGGTGCCGCCGGACTGATGCTGCCGGATCTTCGCGCAGCCTTCGCCCAGAGTCCGGCACAGATCGGAACGTTCCCGGGCGGCGTCGGCGCGGATTCGGTCTTCATCGGCCTCAACATGCCGCTCACCGGGGTCTTTTCCGGCGATGGCAGCGACCTGAAGCTCGGCTATGAACTCGCCATCGCGCAGATCAACGCGGGCGGCGAGATCGCCGCCGCCTGGGGGCTCAAGGGCAAGGGCGTCCTCGGCCGCCAGATCCGCCACAAGATCGCCGATACGGAGGGCAAGCCCAACGTGGCGGTCCAGGCCGCGACGCAGTTCATCCAGCGCGACAAGGCCATCATGTTCCAGGGCTCCGTCAGCAGCGCCGAGGCCATCGCCCTCGAGGAGCTCGCGAGCCGCGACAAGGTCCTCTACATGGTGGGCATCGCCGGCTCGAACGACGTCACCGGCAAGAACTGCCAGCGCTACGGCTTCCGCTCGCAGCAGAACGCCTACATGGCCGCCAAGGCCCTCGCTCCCGTCGTCGCCAAGGCGCTCGGCACGAAGCTCAAGGCCGCCTTCCTCGTCCCCGACTACACCTACGGCCAGACGGTCTACGATTCCTTCTCCAAGTTCTCGAAGGAGCAGGGCTGGACGCAGGTCCTGAAGGAGACGGTCCCCCTGGGGACGGCCGATTACAGCTCGGCGCTCCTCAACATCGCCAACAGCGGCGCCGACGTCTTCGTCAACATCTGCTTCGGCTCGGATGCCGTGGCCTCCACCAAGCAGGCCGAGCAGTTCGGCGTCCTGTCGAGCATGAAGCTCGTGGTGCCGAACCTGTCCTCGTTCCAGGACAAGGAGGTCGGCCCGGAACTGATGCAGGGCGTCTACGGCTCCTGCGACTTCTGGTGGACGCTGCAGGATCGCTTCCCCCTCGCCAAGACGTTCGTGGAGGCCTTCCTCGCCCGGAACGCCTATCGCCCGCGCTGGGGCGCCCACATCGCCTACATGCAGACCTATCTCTGGGCGCTCTCGGTGGAGAGGGCGGGCGGTTTCAACCCCGTCGACATCATCAAGGTGATGGAAGGCTCGAAGGCGCAGCCCTACGAGACCACGATCGGCCGCGTCTATTTCCGCGCCGAGGACCACCAGATGGTCCGCCCGATCCCGATCCTGCGCGGCAAGGCGCCCTCGGCCATGAAGGGGCCGGAGGATTTCTACGAGGTCGTGGACCTCGTGGACGGCGAGACCGTGATGAACCCGCCCGATCTCTTCGGGTGCAAGCTCGGCCCCTACAGCTGAGGCGCGCCGTCATGCCGAGCACCGCCGTCCTCCTCTCGCAGGCCTTCAACGGCCTCGCCCTCGGCAGCCTCCTGGCTCTCGTCTCCAGCGGGCTCACCATCATCCTCGGGACGCTCGGCGTCCTGAACTTCGCCCATGGCGCGCTGTTCGCTGTCGGCGCCTACACGGCCTTCGTGATGATGCAGGCCACGCACTCCTTCGTGCTCGCCATGCTCGGCGGCTGCGCCATCATGCTCATCATCGGCTTCACGATGGAGCGGCTCGTCATCCGCCACTTCTATGCCCGGCCGGACGAGGACCAGATCCTCGTCACCTACGGGATCGGCATCGTCCTGGTCGAGGGATTGCGGGCCGGGTTCGGCGGCAACAGCCAGCGGGTTCCGGTGCCGTCCTGGGGCACCGGCGCGACGAAGCTCGGGTTCATGGTCTACCCGACCTATCGCCTGCAGCTCATCGGCATCGTCGCGGCGCTCCTCGTGGGCCTCTACCTCGTGCTCTACCGGACCTCGGTCGGCCTCGTGGTGCGGGCCGGCATCGAGAATGCCGGCATGGTCGGCATCCTCGGCATCGACGTGCGGCGGACCTTCCTGCTCGTCTTCGCGGTGGGCATCGTCGCCGTCGGGCTCGCCGGCATGCTCTACGCCCCCGTGGTGGCGGTGACGCCCGACATGGGCGCGAGCTTCATGGTGCAGTCCTTCGTGGTCATCGTGCTCGGCGGCCTCGGATCCTTTCCCGGCGCCATCGTCGGCGGTCTCATCGCGGGCGAGATCATCAGCCTCACCAGCGCCTTCGATTCCGCCTACTCGGAGGTCATGCTCTACGGCCTGATGGCCCTCGTCCTCGTGGCGCGGCCGCAGGGCCTGTTCGGCACGGAGGGACGCGTCTGATGACACGCGGCCCCCTCCGGGCGCTGTTGCCCGAGCTCGCCCTCCTCGTCGCTCTCCTCGCCGCCCCCATCCTCTTGCCCCCGCTCGGCTTCTCCCACGACCTGCTTTCGCGAGCGCTGAACTGGGCCTTGTTCGGCCTCGGCTTCGACATCCTCTTCGGGCTCGCCGGCCTGCTCTCCTTCGGGCAGGCGGCCTTCTACGGGGCCGGCGGCTTCGTCGCCGCCTACCTGCTGGTCTCGGGGACGATTCAGAGCGTCTGGCTCGCCTTCCTCATCGGCACGCTGGCCGCCGGCCTGTTCGGCATCGCCGTCGGCTGGCTCGCCGTGCGGCGGATCGGCATCTACTTCGCCATGATCACCCTGGCCTTCGGCCAGATGGCCTATTTCATCCAGAACTCGTCACTGTCGGACTACACGGGCGGCGAGAACGGTATCGCCGGGGTGCCCGTACCGGTGATCGGTTTCGGTGATGGCGCCTTCCGGATCACGGCTGGCCTGCCGATGTATGCGCTCCTGGCCGCGACCTTCTTCTTCGGCTTCGTGCTGGCCCGGCGCATCGTGCGGTCGCCGGTGGGCCTGATCCTGAAGGCCATCAGGGAGAACACGCCCCGCGTGGCCATGCTCGGCCACGACGTTCCCGCCTACAAGCTCGCGGCCTTCACCATCGCGGCGCTCTATGCGGGCCTGGCCGGAGCGATGCTCGGCTCCTTCCAGAGCTACATGCCGCCGGACGCCTTCGCGCTCGAGACGTCCGGCCAGCTCGTGGTGCAGACGATCGTCGGCGGGGTCGGCACCCTCGTCGGCCCCCTGGTGGGGGCGGCGCTCTGGCTCTGGCTGCGGGACAACCTTCAACTCGTCCCCGGCCTGGGCCCTCTCTGGAAGCTCATTCTCGGGATCGCCTTCATCGGTCTCGTGATGGGCCTGCGCCGCGGCATCTGCGGCGAGATCCTGCACCGCTGGGAGCGACGCCGCGACGCGGCGCTCCTGCGCGCCGCCGAGGCCCGCACCGAGGTCATCGAGGCGGCGCCCGGCACGGTCACTCCCGAAATCCCGGCCGAGGTCGCGCTCCCCATGCCCCGGCCGGCCATCGACGGCCGCGCGTCGCACGCGGAGATCGCCCTGGAGGCTCAGGATCTCGCCCGCCATTACGGAGGCCTGAAGGCCGTGGACGGGGTCAGCTTCCGGGTCCGGCGAGGATCGATCCATGCGGTGATCGGCCCGAACGGCGCCGGCAAGAGCACCCTCTTCAAGATGCTCTCCGACGAGGTGAGCCCGAGCGCCGGCTCGGTCCTGCTGTTCGGTGAGCGGCTCACGGGGGCGGGGGTGACCCGCGCCACCCAGCTCGGCGTCGCCAAGAGCAACCAGCTCAACCAACTCTTCCTCAACCTGACGGTGCGGGAGAACCTGCGGGTGGCCGCCCTCGCCCGGGCGCGTGGCAGGTTCCGCCTCGATCTCCTCGCCCCCTCGGTCGGTCGGGCGGAGGTGGAGGAGCAGGTGGAGACCATGCTGGCCATCCTCGATCTCGGCCCGCGGGCGGAAACCCGCGCCAGCATCCTGGCCTACGGCGAGAAGCGCCGCCTCGAAATCGGGATGGCGCTGGCGACGAGCCCCAACGTCCTCCTCCTCGACGAACCGCTCGCCGGGATGAGTCCCTCCGAACGGGTCGCGACCTGCGCACTGATCCGGCGGATCGGACGGTCCTGCACGATCCTCATCGTCGAACACGATCTCGATGCCGTCTTCGACCTCGCCGAGCAAGTCACCGTCCTCAGCGACGGGCACCTCCTCGCGGATGGACCGGCCGAGGACGTGCGCCGCGATCCCGCCGTGCGGAAAGCCTATCTCGGCACGGGGCCGGAGGAGGACGGGACCGGCGAGGCCACTCGCATCCGGGGAGCCATGAATGAGTCTGCTTGAGGTCGAGAGCATCAACACGCTCTACGGGGATTCGCACGTCCTGTTCGACGTGTCGCTCCGGGTCGAGGAAAACGAAGTTGTGGCGCTGCTCGGCCGCAACGGCGCGGGCAAGACGACGACGCTCCGGACGCTGATGGGCGCCCTGTCTCCGCGCAGCGGGACGATCCGCCTCGACGGCAAGCCGATCCACGGCCTGCGGCCCGAGAAGATCGCGCGTGTCGGGATGCAGCTCGTCCCGGAGGAGCGCGCCGTCTTCGGCACTCTCACGGTGGAGGAGAACCTGCGCGTCGCCCGCCTGACCGCGCAGAAGCCATGGTCCCTCGACCGGATCTGGGAGGTTTTTCCGCGATTGAAGGAGCGCCGCACGTCGCGGGGGCGCACCCTGTCGGGTGGCGAGCAGCAGATGCTCTCGATCGCCCGGGCGCTCATCCGCGATCCCCGGATCATCCTCCTCGACGAGCCGTTCGAGGGCCTGGCCCCCCTCATCGTCCAGGACCTGATCGCCTTGACCCGACGCCTCGCGCAGGAGGGCCGGACGATCGTCGTGGTGGAGCAGAACGTGGCGGCGGTGCTGAGCTTCGCCCAGCGGGTCTACGGTTTCAACAACGGCCACGTCGTCTACGAGGGGCAGGCCGCCGATCTCCGCGCCGACGCCGCGCCGATGCGGGCCTTCATGGGGCTTGCCGGGTAGAGCGCCCGTCCCGGATGGCGGCCTACGCGTCGGACGATGCCGCATCCGTCACACGACACGAGGCTGCATGCGAGGAGAGCACACCGAAACGCCTCGACAGGGGCTTTGCGCCCTGAGATAAGCCTCCGGCGATCGCTGGATGACGAGGCGTTTTAAGTCTTTGTCGCCGCGTGGCATTTTTCCGAGAAGCGGCTCCGGATCCCGAGCCGGCTCTGTAGGGAGAGGCGAACATTGGCGAATGATGAAGAGACTATTGCCGAGAAGACGTTCCTGACCTTCCTCCGGAATGGAGAGCGGGACGCCTTCCTCCAACTGGAAGCCGAGTTGATGGGCCAGTCCGTCGAAAAATGGGGAGCCCTGGTCGCGGCGTATCGCTCCCTGCTCACCCTCGACGACATCGCGGCGGAGGCCGGGCTCGACGAGCGGTTTCGTCCGAAGATCTGGTGGATGCGCAGTCCGTTCCCGGGGAATTTCGGCGATATCCTGACACCCTACGTGCTCTGGCATGCCTTCGGCGTCATGCCCCGCTGGTACAATTCGAAGCATGCAGACGGGCTCTGCATCGGCAGTATCGCCAAGTTCGCCCGGCCCGGCATGTATCTGTGGGGGACCGGCATGCCCCGCAGCACCGACGACATCTGCCCGACCGCGATCTATTCGGCGGTTCGCGGGCCGCTCTCGCGCGACGCCGTTCTGGCCGCCGGTGGTCAATGCCCCGAAATCTACGGCGATGCCGCCATCCTGCTGCCCGAGCTCTACGCTCCTGCGGTGGAGAAGACCCACAAGGTCGGCATCATAGCGCACGTCCTGCAGGAAGCGCGGATCCGCGAGGCCGTCGAGGCGGTGGGCGCCGACCACGTCAAGGTCATCTCGCTCCTCTCGGTGTCGTTCGAGGACATCGAGCGGGTGATCCGCGAGATCCTCTCCTGCGACGAGATCGTCACCACCTCGCTGCACGGCCTCATCGTGGCGCATGCCTATGGTGTCCCCGCTCAATCGGCGCGGCTGTCGGAGGGCAAGAAGGAGGCGAAGGATTCCTTCAAGATGCGGGACTACAAGCAATCGGTGGGGCTCTCCGACGAAGCCCTCGAACTTCCCCGGACGTTCAGCGACCTTGCCTGGCTCGACCACCGCGCCTGCGTGCTGCCGCCCTCCCCCCTCGACACGAAGCCTCTGCGGGCGGCCTTCCCGTTCCCGGTCCGATTTCAGGAACCGCCGGCCGCGAGGACCTGAGCAGGTTCGCATTGGCAAGCCAATGCTTCACCTCGCTCAGGCCTTTGGAGTGTCGCAGGTTTCGGCACGCAAAACCGGTGACCACCTTTGCTGAACCTGCTGAGGGGCCCACGCGGAAAGATCGGTCCTGCCAGGCAAAAGGCTCCCCATGCGGTTGCATCGGGAGCCTTTTCATTTTCGGGCCGCGGCGACTCGGGGCGCCTCGGACAAGACCCGGCCACCACCGGCTATCGTTCGAGGTGCGGCGGCGCGGCGGGAGTTTTGGAGAGCACTCAGTTCAGCGCCACGGTGTAGGCGCCCTGGGTCTTGGAGCGGATCTCCTCCTCGGTGACGCCATCGGCGAGCTCGACCAGGACCATGCCGCCATCGCCCTTCTTGTCGATGGTGAAGACGCCGAGATCGGTGATCACCATGTCGACGACGGCGGTGCCGGTCAGCGGCAGGTCGCAGGCGGTGAGGAGCTTCGGGCTTTCCGACCCGTCCTTCCCCTTGGCGGTGTGCTCCATCACCACCACTACCTTCTTCACGCCGGCCACGAGGTCCATGGCGCCGCCCATGCCCTTCACCATCTTGCCGGGGATCATCCAATTGGCGAGGTCGCCGTTCTCCGCCACCTGCATGGCACCGAGGATCGACAGGTTGATGTGCCCGCCCCGGACCATGCCGAAGGAATCGGAGGACGAGAAATAGCTCGTGGTCGCCAATTCGGTGATCGTCTGCTTGCCGGCATTGATGAGGTCGGGGTCTTCCTCACCCTCGTAAGGGAAAGGCCCCATGCCGAGCATGCCGTTCTCGGATTGCAGCTGCACCGACATGCCCTCGGGAATGTAGTTCGAGACCAGGGTCGGAATGCCGATGCCGAGGTTCACGTAGTAGCCGTCGCGCAGCTCCTTGGCGGCGCGCGCCGCCATCTGTTCGCGGGTCCAGGCCATGGTGGTGTCTCCCTAGGATGTCAGACGGCGGCGGAAGAGGCGGCGGCCTCGCCACGCTTGCGCGTGGTGCGCTGCTCGATCCTCTTCTCGCGGATCGCCACGTGGATGATGCGCTTGACGAAGATGCCCGGCGTATGGATCGCGTCGCCGTCGATCTCGCCCGGCTGGACCAGGTGTTCCACCTGAGCGACCGTCACCTTGGCGGCGGTGGCCATCATCGGATTGAAGTTGCGGGCGGTCTTCCGGTAGACGAGGTTGCCTTCGGTATCGCCCTTCCAGGCATGGACGATGGCGAGATCGGCGAAGAGACCGCGCTCCATCACGTAATCCTCGCCGTCGAACTCGCGCACTTCCTTGCCCTCGGCGATGAGGGTTCCGACGCCGGTCTTGGTGAAGAAGGCCGGGATGCCCGCCCCGCCGGCGCGGATGCGCTCGGCCAGGGTGCCTTGCGGGT
The DNA here is from genome assembly GCF_008040005.1 of Methylobacterium sp. WL19. Lineage (NCBI taxonomy): Bacteria > Pseudomonadati > Pseudomonadota > Alphaproteobacteria > Hyphomicrobiales > Methylobacteriaceae > Methylobacterium > Methylobacterium sp. WL19. Next base: position 4,579 of record NZ_VRVC01000049.1, on the reverse strand, counting down.
TGAACTCGATGGCGAGTTCGCCGCCGAGATACTGGCGGGCGAATTCCTTGTTCTCGCCGACATAGGACGAGATCATCTTGGCGATCTGGCGGGTCTGCAGCAGCTTGCCGAGGCCGACATTGTCGATGCCGGCATTGTTGGAGATGACGGTGAGATCCTTGACCCCTGACGCCTGGATCGCGTCGATCAGCTCGTCGGGAATGCCGCACAGGCCGAAGCCGCCGGCCATGATCGTCATGCCGTCCTTGAGCAAGCCGGCGACCGCCTGCGTGGCGTCGGAATATACCTTCTTCATCTCAAGCCTTCCTCCCGAAATCCGGTTCCTGGCGCCGTTTCGGGCTGCCCTGCGAAACGCGAGCCAATCCCGCCTCCCCGGCCCGGCTCGCGCGGGGCTCGGAACGACAAGGGAGGGCCGCGTCCGTCTGTCCTGTCTCTGCGCCAGGACATGCTCTGCGCCAGGACATGGCGTTTCGGCAAGATCCTGCGGGAGAACATCGTGGTGGAAAGAATAAGGGTCACGAGACCTGTAGCAGGTTGAGCCGTCGGGGAAGGACGGCTCCAAGGACGAGAGCCCGTTTCCGAATCCTCCACTGCGGAGAAATGATGCATGGCAGACAAACCCCGTTCGGCTCGCTATGGAATGAAACGGGGGGCAGGTTTTCGAAGATCGACCGCAGCGGCTGGGCGAGGCCGTGCGCGGGACCGCGCGTCGCGGTTTTGCTCCGATAGGGAGAGATATGCCGCTCCGTCGCCTCCTGCCGGCCGTCTGTATCGGCAGCCTCGTCCTCGCCCTGATCGCTGCCTGCCTGCCCTGGTCCGTCGCCTCCGCGCGCCTCACGCGGGGCGTCGGCAAGTCGCTGGCGACCGGTTACGGAATCGCGATGACGGCCGGGGGGCGGGCGGGCATCGCCCTGCTTCCCATTCCACGGCTGGATTTCGAGGGAGTCCGTCTCAGCGCCGGGACGGTCGACGGGCCGCTTCTCGCCGAGGGCGGAACGCTCACCCTCAAGCTCGGGATCCGCGCCCTCCTCGCCGGCCGTATCGAGATCGATACCCTCTCCCTCGAGCGCACCACGATCACCCTCCCCGTCGATGACGGGGACCGGCGTTGGGTCGAGCCGTTCCGCCGGCTCAAGGCGCGCCTGACCGAGGGCGGCGCGTCGCGTCCCCGTCGCATCAGCCTCACGGATGCGATCCTGGTGGGGCGCGATCCGCGCGACGGCAGTGCCCAGACCGCCAGCGACGTCGATCTGGTCCTCGCCTGGCCGTTCTGGAGTTCGCAGACCAACGTCGCGGGAAGCTTCGTCTGGAACGAGACTCCCACCCGGTTCTCGCTCTCCGGGGTTCGTCTGGACGAGCTGTTCTCGGGCCGTGAATCCCCGTTCTCCGCCAGCGCGACCTGGCCCGCAGGCCAGATGACGGCGGAGGGAAGCGGCAGCCTCGCCGACGGGGTGTCGCTTCGCGGCCAGGGCAGCCTGCAGACCCGTTCCCTGCGCGAGACTTTGGCCTGGGCGGGGACGGACATCGCCCTGTCGCCCTTGCTCGATACCTTCGCCATAGACGGTACGTTCGAGAGTTCGGGCCGCAACCTGCTCCTGCCGACCATGCGTCTGCGGCTCGGTGACAACAGCCTGGAAGGTGCCGGCTCGATCAGCTTCGGCCAGGGCCGCCCGGCCCTGCAGGCGACCCTGGCGGCGGAGAACCTGAACCTCGCCCCCGTTCTGGCCACCCTGGTCCGGGTCTTCGGCTCGGACGACACGTTGAACGCCAACGGCTGGAGCCGTCAGAGCCTGGCCCTGCGGCCCTTCACCGGCGGAGACCTCGATCTGCGTCTCTCGGCGGGCAGTGCCCGCCTCGGCCCGGTGGTGATGGAGGATCTCGCATCCAGCCTGCTGGTGCGCGACGGCAGCGTGGAGGGCTCTCTCGTCCGCGCGATGGTGAGGGGCGGCCTCGTCAAGGGACGGTTCGGCCTCACCACCTCCGCCACCGATCGCGGCGAGACCGAACTGCGTGCGCAGGGGGCTTTCGACCAGCTCGATCTCGGCGCCTTCCTGGTCGATGTCGGGCAGGAGGGCTGGATCCTGGGCAATGCCCAGGGGCACTTCATCCTTGAGGGATCGGGCCGTACCGCCGCCGGGCTGATCGCTCACCTCAACGGACGTTCGTCCTTGGCCATGGAGAACGGCACCCTCGCCGGCCTCGACCTCGCCGACGTGATCCACCGCAACGGCGTCGCCGCCGATGGCGCCCTGGTCCGCCGGAACGGCCGTACGCCCTTCGAACGCGCTGGGGTGGTGCTGCGCTTCGTCGACGGGATCGGCGAGATCACGGATGGAATGCTGAAGACCACGTCGCTGTCCGCATCGCTGCGCGGAACCCTGTCGCTGCCGGAGCGGACCCTCGCCGCCAGGGCGGAACTGACACCGCGTGTATCCACCGACACCGTCCTGCGGTCGGTCTCACCCAAGAACCTGTCTTCGGCCCCGGCGCAGGGGCCGCTCTTCGACATCGACGGTCCCTGGGACGCCGTCGCCGTTCGCGTCATCCCGCGGGAGGGCGGTTCCGACCTCGACTCCCGGGGCGGCTCGATCCTGGCTCCCGATGCGATGCAGGGGGCGCGGACGGGGGCGCTCGACCTGCCGACGCGGGTGCGCGCCTACGTGCCCTGAGCGCTGGCGGAGGGGCGGCCGGTGAGGAAGGACGCCGTCAACACGACGAGGGTGACGCCGCCGACCAGAAGTGTCGAGGCGGCGTTGATCTCCGGGTTCACGCCGAGGCGGACCTGACTGTAGAGCCGCATCGGCAACGTCGTCGCCCCCGGCCCCGAGACGAAGCTCGCGATGACGAGGTCGTCGAGGGAAAGGGTGAAGGCGAGGAGGAATGCCGCCGCCAGGGACGGTGCGATCAGCGGCAGGGTGACGGTGGCGAAGACGCGGATGGGTCCTGCTCCCAGATCCGCCGCCGCCTCCTCCAGGGAGCGGTCGAGCCCCTTCAACCGGGCGCCCACCACCACGGCGACGAAACCGAGGCCGAGGGTGGCGTGGGCGACGACCAGGGTCACGAGGCCACGGTCGAGGCCGAGCCCGACGAAGAGCAGCAGCAGCGACAGGCCGGTGATCACCTCCGGCATCACCATGGGCGCATAGACGAGGCCGGTGAAGGCGCCCCGTCCGGTAAAGCGGCCGCTGCGGTCGAGAGCCAGCGCCGCCAGGGTGCCGAGGACGGTCGCCACCAGGGCGGCGAGCGACGCCACTTTCAGGGAGACGAGGGCGGCGGCGATGAGCGGGCCGTCGTTCACGAGCACTCCGTACCAGCGTGTGGAGAACCCGCCCCAGACCGTCACGAGGGACGAGGCGTTGAACGAGAAGACGACGAGGACGGCGATCGGCGCGTAGAGGAAGGCGAGCCCGAGCCCGAGGCTGATCCGGTTGAGCGGACTCATCGGCCGACCTCCCCGCGCCCGCGTTCGGCATCCCGGAACAGCACGATCGGTCCGACGATGAGGACGAGGAGCAGCACCGCCACCGCCGAGGCGAGGGGCCAGTCCCGGTTGGAGAAGAACTCGCTCCACAGGACGCGGCCGAGCATCAGCGTGTCCGAGCCGCCGAGGAGGTCGGGGATGATGAACTCGCCCACCATCGGAATGAAGCAGAGGAGCGCGCCCGCGACGATGCCGGGCCGGGCCAGCGGCAGCGTGACGGTCCAGAACGCCCGCGCCGGCGAGGCCCCGAGATCGGCGGCGGCCTCCGTCAGGGTCGGGTCGAGGCGGGAGAGCACCGCGTAGAGCGGCAGCACCATGAAGGGCAGGTAGGCATAGGTCAGCCCGATCATCACCGCCGCCGGCGTGTTCAGGATGTCCAGGGGGCGGGCGATGAGACCGGTCCAGACGAGGCCGGCATTGAGCAGGCCCTCGGGCTTCAGGATCGCGATCCAGGCATAGATGCGGATGAGGAAGCTCGTCCAGAACGGCACGATCACCAGGGCGACGAGGAGTGGCTGGAGCCGGGCCGGCGAGCGGGCGAGCGCATGGGCGACGGGCGTGCCGAGGATCACCAGGATCGCCGTCGCCGTGGCCGCATAGACCAGGGAGGACAGGGCCGCGTCGCGATACAGGCTGTCCCCGGCCAGGGTCTCGAAATTGGCGAAGTCCAGGGCTTCGAGGAACGCGCCCCATCCATCGATCCCGGCGCTCCAGTCGAGCACCGGCAGGTAGGGCGGCTGCGCCGTCGCCGGCGAGGACAGGCTGATCTTGAGGGTGATGAGGCAGGGCAGCAGCACGAAGGCGGCGAGCCACAGATACGGCGCAACCGGGAGGAGCCGCTTCATCACGCCGCCATGACCGTCGCGGCGTCGGGGGCGAAGGACAGGCGGACCGGGACGCCGCCGTCGATCCCGGCTCCGGCCGGCAGGGTCGCGCGGATCGTGCTGCCGTCCACCATGCGGATCTGGAGACGGATGCGGTCGCCGAGATAGGTCGAGGCCTCGACGTGCCCGTCGAGGGCGTTGCGATCCCCGGTGGCCATCGGATCGACGGGTGAAGCCCCGATGCGCTCGGGGCGCAGAGCGACCAGCGCGGGGG
>NZ_VRVC01000048.1:0-32957 GCF_008040005.1 Methylobacterium sp. WL19 | reverse complement strand
GAGCTCGCCGCCGATGGCGCTGGCATCGGCGCGCATCACCGCGATCTGCCGGATCAGGGCCGCCGCCCGCTCCGAGCCGGGATCCGCCTGGGACAGGGTCTCGCGGGCGAAGGCCCGGGTGGCCGACAGGGCCTCGGAGAGTGGCTTGCGCAGGGTGCGCCACGTGCTCGGCGAGGCCAGGGCGTCGTTGATGAAGGTGATGGCGACGATGCCGATGGTGATCGCCGCGACGCGGTCGATGGCGGCCTCGAAGACCGCCTGCGGCGTGTCGATATGGGCGACGGCGACGATGGCCACAGTGTAGCCCGCCAGCATGGCGCCATAGGCCCGCGTGTCCTGCAGGAAGTGGGCGACGAAGACGCAGAGGCCGAGCCAGGTCGCCACGGAGACCAGGAGGAGAACCCTGTCCTGTCCGAACGCACCGATCAGCAGGATCGATATCGCGCCCCCCGCCAGGGTGCCGAGAAAGCGGTACAGTGCCTTGGACAGGGCCTGTCCGCGTTTGGGCTGGGCCAGGATCGCCACGCAGACGGCGGCCGACGAGGCGCCGGAGAGCTGAAGCCAGAACGCGGCGTAGAGGGCCAGCACCATGGCGAGCCAGATCCGCAGGGCGAAAGCCCAGGCGGAGGGCGCGGGGACGATGCGCTCCATGAGCGAAAGGGCGCGGTCGACCGGGGAGGGGCGTGTTCCGGCAGAAATCACGCTCACGGAGAAGGCCCGGCCGCCGCCGCATCCGCGGCCTTGGCCGCGACCCGCATTTGCCAGAGGCAGAGGAGGGGCGTCACCACCAGTTCCATCGCCAGGGCACCCAGCATCACCGCCGAGGGCAGGCCGGTGAGGTAGAGGCCCAGCAACCGCGCCAGCCCGCCGAGCACGACGACGAGGGTCAGGAAGCGGAACAGGCGCGACTTCGCCTCGATGGCCGGTACGCAGCTCCAGAACAGGATGCCGATGCCCGTCAGCAGGCCCGACAGGTAGCGGAAATGGCTGTCGGCGGAGATCTGGGACAGGCTGTCGCCGCCGACTCCTCCGAGCCCGAACAGGATTCCGAAGAGCCCCGACGCCACCGGTATGATCGCGGCCACCGCCACCACGCGCTGCAGCGCCTCGCGTTCCCGCATCCGCCCGTTTCTCCGCTCCGGCCCGGAGCAATCGTAGCTCGAGCCGGTCCCGAATCGAACTAGATCAGGCCTTGATCTCCTTCAAGCGCTTGACGCATTTGCTGAAAGAGGACGATTTTCCGCTGTAACCCCTTGAACCATTGATGTATAATGGTTTTCTGTCTTCTTCACATGCACAACACCGGTATACACGCATGGCGGTTTCTTCGAAAATGAAGCGGTATGTCGGCCGAAAAGATTCTTCGGTGGCTCAGTTTCAAACTCGTGTCCCGCTTGATCTCGTGTCGCGGATGAAGGGTCGGAAGCTCACGCTCACTCTACCTGCCAGCGGACGGGAGCCGGAAGAGATGGCCCTGGTCACGGCCGGAAGCCATATCAAATTCTCCCTGCAAACACGGGACGGCGAGACCGCCGAGGTACGTCGAAAGGCGGTGAGGGCGGAACTTGCACGGATCTTCGATGGCGCGCGGCGAGGACCGGCCCCCATCAGTCAGAAGCAAATCGCAGCCCTGGCGGGAGCGGTCTACCGTGAGCTTGTGGCGCAGAACGATGAGAACCCCGGATCGGTGGAGGAGTGGGAAAGCTTCAAGGCTTTGACTCGTGCTTCCCTGGAAGGGCGCATCCCAAACGCTCCACCCATCTCTTTTCGGAATCGAAGCGATGACGAAACGATGGCGGCAATCCTGTTTGGTGAAGACGCCACGGCAGGTGTCAATTCCCTCGAACGATCCGACGACTTCACAGCGCTACAGAACCGTGTAGGCCGTCTGACGGCATGGACGCTGGATAGACATGGCGTCGAGGTCGAGCCGTCGAGGCAACTGGACCTGATGCGAGAGGTAGCTAAGGCGGCGCTCGATGCCGCTTGGTCGCTCAAGGCGCGGTCGCGTGGTGACTGGCGTCCCGATCCAACGGCAGAACGATTTCCCGCCTTCCAGGGTGAGACAGTCAAACCGGCAGCGGATGGGCCGACCTTCGATGATGCCTATGCACGATGGATCGAAAACGAGAATCCCCGGTATGGAAGCCGGCGGAATCGGAAGACAGCCACGGACGCCTTCGTGGGCTTCACGGGCAAATCGCGCCTTGCCGATGTCACGCCCGATGACGTGCTGCGGTGGCGTTCCTCTCTCATGGCGTCTGATCTCGCTCCGGGCTCGATAGCGACACGGGTTTCCGATCTTAGGGCGGCTTTGAACTACGCGGTCTCGCTTCGGCTCATCACCGCGTCGCCCACGGCTGGGCTCAAGCTTACGATCAAGGCAAACAGGCTCACGCAACATAGAGACGGGATGCGTGGTTACAGCGATTCCGAAGTGGCTCAGATCCTCGCTCAGACGGCGAAGGCATCCGATCCCCGCGTTCGTTGGCTTCCCCTTTTGGCGGCAGGGACGGGCGGCAGAGTGTCGGACGTGGCGCAGCTATGGGCCGAACGGGTCCGACAGATTGATGGCGTCTGGGTGTTTGCCTTCCAGAAGACCGAGGACAATGGCGGCGTGAAGACGCCAGGAAGCGCACGGATGGTTCCGATTCATCCCCGTCTCATTGAAGCGGGCTTTCTCGATTTCGTCAGAAAGATGGGCGCTGGACCTTTGTTTTATCGCAATCAAGGGGTTATCGGCAGCGACAAGGTTCACCCCTACAAGGTCGCAGCCGACCACGTAGGTAAGCACATCCGAAAGCTTGGGTTCAACGATCCTACCAAAGCCCCGAACCACGGGTTTCGCCATTGGTTTAAGACGGTGTCATATCAAATCGGACTGGATTCCGTGACCGTCGATTATATCCAGGGTCACAAGACGGCAGGTGAGGCAGCGAGGTATCGCCACGTTGGCGCGGACCTGCGCTTGTTGGCCAAGGCAGTGGGCCGCATCCCAGTTCCACCTTTTGTTCACGAGCCAAAGGCGACTACGCATAGTCTCACCATAGCAAGCAATCCACACAATGCAGGATGAGTTTAATGCCGAAGTATATACACTATTATTTACCTTTATCTCCTATGAAAACGCCAGAGGAATATAGCAATGGCGTAGCAATATCTAACATAAATTGCAAAACTCCCGATGGCGACGATCTTGTTGTCCGACTTCAAGGTTTCGAAACACGAATCGATGTAATAATTGTCAGTGGATTATACGAACATCGAGATAGAACAGACGTCTATGTAAACCACCTAACGGAGCACATGCTGACCATACTTAAACTAGACTATCGATCAGATGCGGATGTTATTTGGCAAAACGACGGATTTCTGTCGATAGCAGCTCGATCAGATGACGAGTGGCTGCCTTTTAACTTCATTAAAAGCACAGAATACGATAAACCTAAGTCAATCAATTCAGAAAACATTGCAAGCATATTCTCGGAATCATTAGATCCCAAGCAATCAGATGCCCTGTCCCTGCTTGCTGAATCTCTTATACCGAATATGCCGAATCACTATAAATTCTTGTCTTTGTATCGTGCGCTTGAACTTCTAAGAAAAAACAAAAAACAACAAGCAACGCTTCTTGATGCTTATCAAAAGAAATTTAGTGAAATAAATACTGGAAAGATAAAGCAAATCAAAGTTGCATTTCCAGCAATACGTAATATATGCGCACATGGTCGTTTAGATATGAATCCTTCTATAACTCCAGAACGAGGTGATATAAAATATCCCATCATCGGGATCGGATACAACCATAAAACAAATATCTACGACCTACTTCATCTATTTCGAGAAATTATCGCCGACACCATACGGTCCGATTTCGCATTAAATATCACCGCGAACCCTAGGACGGTTTGGCGGCCAATAGTCCCAGAAGTGTCATTTTAAGTGAGACACGTTGGCTTGTGCTGCTCAATTGGTCCGTCTAAAAAATGCCTTGGGTTTAAAGTGCCCCAGAGGCCTCAACAGAGGCCGACATTCAAAATTGGAAGAGAACTGCCTGACGACTTAGAATAGGCTTCCTGAGCCAACGTCGCGCATTGGAACCCCTAATGCGAAACGGTTGCGCTTCTACGGCGAGTTAGGATTTAACTGGCGAGGAAGTAAACCTCGCAGCTACCTCCCTAATCAGCTTCAACCTCTCGGCCTTGGCGTCCCGGCTCTTGCGGGCCTGCTCCACCATCACAGCGGCCTCCTTCTCGCTCTGAGACGCCCTAGCAGCCTGTTTCGCCCGGTAGGCTAGAGCGGCCTTGACGAAGGCTTCGGCGGCTTCCTGAGACGTTGCAGTGCGACCCAGCCCGATATCCGCATCCGATACGGTCCTCGTGGTGGTCGAGGGCAACGTGATCGTTGCGATGGGACGCGGCGTTGGTGTCTCCACGGCAGCCGGCACGGCCATCCGAGCCGACGAATTTGGACGGGTCCGCTTCCCAGTGCCAGCCGAGACGCGGGGTGTGTCGTTATAGCTTGGATTAAAGCTGCCCCACGCAGATGACAAATAGTTGACCATCTAATCTGTTCCTTAAATCGAAATATGCAGTGATTGAGCAAATAATATCATAGTTTGTTTGATTTTTGAAGAAAGCAAGACCCTCCATGGGAGTTGATGCTTCGTTGATCTGCCGGCCAGATCTGACATTCGTATAAACACCGCCGCCACTCGCCGTGGCAGCTACATGATGTTCATCAATTCCCTGGGGAGGTCTTTCTTTCGATAAACTCGGGAACATCGGACGAAAACACGACACCCATCTGTTACCGACGAAATCGTCTCATCGGACGAAATCGTCTCACGAGCCTATGCTGAAAGGCAGGTAAGAGGCCGTCTCGACAGAGGTAGGGCTTCGCCTATCGGCTAACCCCTGGTCCCTGTCTCCACGAAACGAATGGTCCCACTACAAAGTATGTCTCGCACGAAATCGTCTCATCGCACGAAATCGTCTCACGCAGACCGGACCAGACGGAGAACGGTGCCGGTAGGGGTCGCTTTGCCTGGACCCTTTTTCATACGAGGATCTGGAGGAAGCTCCCCCTTATCGACCTTCCGATAATAGGTTGCCCGCTTCATTCCATGAGCTTCCCACGGCTTCGTCTTCGCCATGGATTCCGCCCTAGGAGTGGCACCAGAGGCCGCACGGTCGTCCCTCTGCCTCTCGGCGTGCTTCACCTTCGCTTCGGCCACACGGACCCCCTTACGGCGATCCACGGCACCGATGGTCTTCATCTGGTAGGTTTCGACCTCGCCAGCAGTGATGTTCAAGGCGTCGGCTACCTCATCGGCCGATGGGAGAGGCGGACGCTTCCGACAATCCAAAGCCACGAGGATCTTGGCTTCCTGCTCATCGAACCAAGCCCGGCCCTTTTCTCGGACAAGCTCTGGCGTCCAGCGTTGGGCCCATTCAAGACTCTTCACGGTCTCGTCTCCATGGTTCATAGCTACGCGACGCGCGACTAGATGCAGTAGCGAAACGTCGAAATAAACAATCCCATCGTCTGTATTGCATGGGCCAGAATGCCGACCCTCAATCAAACGCTGTATTGCATTGATACGGAAATTGCAGATTGACCAAATCTTGTTAGGGCTGTAAGTAGTCTTGAACGACCTAGCCGGGGATTTGGCTTCCGCTGCAATAAAAGTAGGCACGCCATCTTGCGCGAGAGCGTACTTAACAACTATAGGTTTATCGACGTTGCTGGTAAGATTTGTTCCAGACTCTTGCCAAACGCGAATGTTTCTGCTACTATTCTTTGCCATCATCTTCTTTCAGCGGCCCTAGTTTCCATCCCTCTCCCCCGAGCGATCTGGAAACCTGGGCCGTTTTCTTTTGTGGATTACATGCAATTTCCCCATTGCGAACGTTGGGTCTTGGTGCTAGTAAGTCCGCGCTGCGGTTCTATGTCCCGATTAATCGGGTGCGTAACTGGTACTTGTACGCGAGAACTGTCTACAAGTCTACTGATGCAGTAGTGCAACAGTGTTGTATTTATGCAACACAATCGTTCGATGGCCTGATAAGCCCCACAAACCATGCATGTGACGCATAGGCAGAGCAGGTTTCGCTATCACCCCCCGCTTCCAGTGCAATGCTTATGATCTAGGCGCATATCAGCTATGCGGTGGATGCATGGCTTATGTGCGGATCAGGGCTTGACTCAGAGGTCATTCGAGGATCGGAGCCGGCTGTCCTACCATGGAAGGGACGCTGTTGAACGGGTTCTCTAGCGTGTTCTTTGGAGCCGGTAGCACCTGGCCGAACACCATGCCGGGCGGTAGCACCACGAACTCGGAGGAGTTGTTGCCCTCTTGGTATTCCTCTGCCAACCCGTTTACTCCGGCAGTGCCCGAAAACGAGGTCGTGAGAGCGCCCGACTTCGTGTAGGAATGCACCACAACGTCAAGCAGATATGATCCGTCGATACCATCTCTGGTATTCGTAACGACGATGCGTTGCCCGTCTCGGCACCAGGGATCACCTTCCGAAAAACGCCCTGAGATTTTCCCTGTCGCGCGATCTAGCTGTGCCTGGGTGCTTTCAGCCGCCTTGCGAGCCTCCCCCTCGGAGTTGAATTGCTGGCCTATCTTGAATTTCGCATCGGTGCTCAGGTCCGAGAGCTTGGACTTCTCATCGAGCCAAACAATCTTCTTCGTGGTTTTGTCCATGTAACTGGCGGAGGTCTGAGCGTATTCCGAAGCGGCGTCCACCATTACGTTAAGGTCGGCAAATGCTTCCGGGCCTAGCACATAGGTTGGCAGGCTAAATCCTGAGACAGAAAAGCCGCCGGCTCTTGGAGTGAGCGAGACATTTCCATCATTGATCTTTGCGACCGCATCGTAATGTTGCTCCAGTCTCCCGATAAGGGCACCGAACGACATGGATTGATTGAGGAAGGGGACTTTGTTATCAGCGATGGAACTATGAACGTCTGCTTTGAAACCGATCTTCTGGCCTGCCTCGGCAAGTATTTGCTCAACAGTTTTGTCATCATGGGCGGCGATGACGGTTGATTTCAAGTCATTTAGCGATGAAGCTGCAGTACAACGGACAGTTATAGCCTTGGGAACGAAGCTAAAGTTGATGCTGTTTACTTCGAAATTGCCCATGAAGGTCGTTCCAATACCTTCATACCCTAGATATACTTGTAGTCTATCGCCCTTACGTGGAGTTGCAATTTTCCATTCGCGGTCATCCAAAATGATATCACATGCATCCTGTTCCCCTCTCCCAGATGCAAGAGTAACCGTGATAGAAACCGCCCGATCCTGGAACCTTGCAGTGATATTTTCCGATCCCTTATAGATTTCAAATGTTGGGATGAAGCCTTTAGTTGCCATTGTTCTCTCGAATGAATGAAACGGCCGAGCCAAAGCATTCGCCCCGCCATGGTAGGAAGGATGTTTGCTTAGACCCGGCCGCTAGGTTGTTATATTAGTGAATAAGGACTCACGCCAGTTGTCTGACGCCTCATGTCCTTTGAGGTCTTGCGCTGAATGGCGGACGCGATATCATCCGGTGACATATTGGCACCGTTGATCGTCACATTGTTTGTTGTCGCACTACTGCTAGTGCTTCCACCGTTGCCGCCACCGCCAGTTCCGGTTGCACGCTCCACCGCTGCCTGAGGCACCCCATCGGCTAGAGAGCGCCGTGTTGGGGCATCCTCTGCAAGGGGAGAAGTTGCCTTATCCGCATTAGGCTTCCACGACCCGGCATTGATCGCCTCTGCCCCGGCGCTGATCCCACCGAGGTTCGATGAGACAGGCGACGGGATGGCGTTCCAGTCAGTTCCCCGCTTGACGGCGGCTGCCGGGGCCTTTGATGCCTCTACCGCTCGATTGGTAGTCTCAAGAGCGCGACGGGCAATGACGCCTGACGCATTCTCCCAGTTCTTTTGAACACGACCTCCGAAGTTACCGGACACCTGTTCATATTGCAGGCCTTGTGGACCCATACGTGTGTTGCCCGTGGCGATCCCCGCATGTCCGCCGGTCTGGCCTACGCCTCGCCCACGGTGTTCAACGAGAACGTCGCCTTTCTTCACACCATCGGTGACCTCTTTTCCCCATCCGAGGAACGAGTTAGCAATGGAACTGTTGACGCCCCTGATGTTGGCAGACTTCAACGAGCCGTTCACGAAGTCGGCGCACCACTGCCCCGGCGTCATGCGAGATCCGAGAGCCTGAGCGGCCTGAGAACTACCCAGTCCGACAAGCTTGGATGCGTTATCTGCCACGTTGGAAGCGGCTTCCGTTCCGACCGATCCCCCGATCACCTGGGAAGGCGTGCTGGGACCGTTGAACGCCTTTCGAGCATATCCGAGACGTGAGCCGTAGTGTTTGACGCCAGCGGCCTCATACGTGCGCTCGAAATCGACCGTCGCACCGTCCACGGTGTTCTGACGCCTCAGAGACGCCAACGCCCCCTTATGGGTGGTCCCTAGCTCATGCTTCAGGAACCCATAATTCGCATCGTCCGACCTGGGGTCGAGGCCCTTGGATGCGGACCACGCCTCGAATGCGCGACGACGCGGCCCCGTCCATTGTGCCCATCCCGCACCACCACGACCGCCACCAAGGGGCTTGCCCTCTTGATATGCGGTCATACCTGCGGACTCGTGCCCTAGGTTGCCGAGGATTCCAGCGGCTTGCTCCTTTGAAAGATTGAGGTCTTTCATGAGGTTAGCCATGATACCGGGAGTCTTCGCATCGAAGGTTTTCCCGGCCATGGAGTTTGACGGGGGAGCATATCCACCGCCATCACCACCACCGCCGATGATGCCCCGGCGAGACAGACCGGAACCGCCATTGAGTGCCGAACCGGGAACGCTGTTGCCGAGAGGGCCGTTGCCGCCTGTCATGACGCCAGACCCGGTTGAGCCGGACAGGACCGCCTGTCTCACACCGTTAGCTGAGTCAGTCAGCGAGGACCGAACCGTATCGGATGGTCCCGTGGTCGAGAGGCTGGCACGCTGGATAAGGCCACCGAACCCGAATCCATTTCGCATCTCTAGACTCTGCTTATGGATCAACGTGTTATCGTTGACGGCCTCTTTGAGGCTTTCCATTGCAGGACGCGGGTCGAGAGTGGGCGTCGAGGCTGGGTTCGATCCCTTGGGAGGGGGGATGAACTCGTTTGCCTTGGCGGACCCGATGAAGGAACTCGTGATCCAATCCCATGCCTTGCTCAACGTGCTTTGCTCGGCTGGTGGTGTACGGATCGATTCCGCTTGTCCCTGGATGGATGGTCGAGGGTCGAGAGGCGACTTAGCGGGCTCTTTCGCCTTGGCCGGTGGATCGCTCCATTTCCTTACTGGGTCTGATTTTGTAATCCCCATCCTTTGAAGGAAAGTCTGGTTTTCAGTTCCAGTCGAAGGCTTAGAGGGCGTGTCATCCCTCATCATTTTCTGAAGAACTTCAAGGTAGTCTAGCGCTATTTTTACGCTTCCACCAATAAATCCAAAAGAACCGCCATATTCTTTGACGGCATCGACGGTCTTATCTACCTTTGCGCCTGTTTTACCATCACCGCCAAGTGTCTTTTCTACAGTTTCCCCGCTTGGAGTATACTTATTGGCTAGATAAGCCACCAAAGCCGCGCCGATAACAGTTCCGATTACGACAAATCCACTGGCACCAGCGGCCACACCGGCAGCACCAGCGGCAGCACCCGCACCGCCACCAAGAGCACCAAGGGCCGAAATAGCCGTTGCGGAGGCAGCGATACCGCCAACGATGGCAGCGAGACCGCCTAGAACGCTAATGACCGGCGATAGAGCAACAAGGGCGACTGACATGGCGAGAAATTCACCCGTCAGCTTACCCATCGTGTCGGCCGACATATCGGACCCACCAAAGACTGAGGCAAAGGACCGGATCGCCCGACCGACTGCCATCACGCCCTCAGTGAGACCTTTAGCGAATGCCTTGATTTGAGGCCCGATATTGCCAAGCTCTCCACCAAAGATGCTATGCAGAAGCTCGGCCCAAGTCTTGACGCCCAAAGCTTCCTTTACGCCATCGAAGAAACTAACGACGTAACCCTTGATCTGGTCATAATCAAACTTGGAGTCAAGCTCTAGGAAATACTTATTGATACTGGTAAGTATATCCTCAAAGCCCTGGCCGAATGCATCCCAGAACCTACCAAAGATGGACTTAGTAGAGTTCCACTGTCCCTGTAGGCTCTCAGCACGTTGCTTTGCTGCTTCCTCCAGGAAATTCGCGTTCTTAGAGTCGCTGATTTCGCCATAGGTCTTGCGGACACCGCCCACACCTTGCGCCATCTGCAAGCCCTCATCGGACCACTGACGCCCATATAGAGCTTCGGCAACCTGAGTGCGCTTGGCAGCTTCCATGTTTGCAAGCTTTTCATGAACCTGCATCATAGTATTGTAGGAGTCTTTGGAGTAGGTCTGAGCTAGACTTCTTGCATCACCAAAGCCAAGTTCTTTTGCAGCAAAGTCGAGTTCTTCACGGTTCTTCTTTCCGAGGAACTTAGATGAACCCATGCTCAACTGCTTAGCCATGGTGGCAACGAAAGTACCAGCCTTTCCAGGTTGGATGCCGACCGATTGACCACCCGAAACCATAGCTGTTAATTGCTCTGGTGTGAGGTTTCCAGTAGAAAGAGCGCCGAATGATCGTTTGACGCCTTCCACGATCTCGTTAGACTGGGTTGGGTCTTCCCTCGCTGCTACTGCTACAGCGTTCAATGCACTCTTGATCTTGGCGGGATCGGACCTCGCGCCTAGGTTTCTATCGATGAGACCAGCGAGTTTCGTGGTGTTTTTCAGGTCAAGTTCCAGGGCGGAAACTGCCTGCATGATATTTTTCGTGTTAGCCTCTGGAGCTTTCATGCCCGTTTTGAGCACTTCGCTGTAGGTTTCGAGACCACCAGCAATGCTCAGACCGTTCCGAATAGCCTCATTGTCGAGGAAGCCCTTGCGTGCCGCCTTGATTTGATCTGCGCTTTGACCGGAGAAAATCTTTAGATTGGTTTCCTGAGTATCGACTTCCATCCGGGTCGAGATGCCCTTGCGAGCGGCAAGAGCGGCGGTGCCTGTAGCGGCGGCAGAGATGGCAGCGGACCCACGAACCGCACGGCCAGTTCCCTCTCTGATGGACTCGCCACCTGAGCGCACATTCGAGATGTAGCGATTCCGGGCATTCTCTCGGCTGGTGCGAGCACGATCCACGCGACGGGTCTCTTGCTCCTCTAGGCGTGCTGTTGCTCGAATGGCGTTGGCGGCATCCTGCATACGGCGGGTTGTGGCCCTAGCAGCCTCAGATGCAGTGCGAGCTTGTGCGGTTGCCGTGGCCCTCTCATGGGCGATCCGCATTGAGGCGATGCGCCTTTCAGCGTTCATCCGATCTTTGAGCGCGCGGACCTGAGCGGTTTCGTATCTGGCCTGAGCGGCGTTCCGGGTTTTGAAATTGGCGAAGGTCTGTCTCTCGGCCCTGAGGGCTTCCGTGGTCGCCTTCGTCTGAGACGTGAGCTTGGTTTGAAAGAGCCGCACTGAATCACGATCAAAGAGGTTGATCCGTTGGGCGGTCTTCACGCTATCGGCCTCGCTTCGGGCCTTGGAGCGTCGTCCACGAGCCTTCACGGTCTCAACAGCGCTTGCTTCCTTGGTAGGAGACCCACCAGGGGTAGAAGACGGCCTTCCGATTGATCTCAGACTTGCATTAATGGCTTTTTGCTTAGTTTCGAGACGATCAAGAGCACGGATAAGGCTATTAACGGTGTCTTCGCCTGTAGTGCTTACGTCAAGATCAATTTTAACTTTGTGGTTGTCATCAGCCATCGGCAGGTTTCTTTCATGAGAGATTGATAAATCGGGACCAAAATTTGATATCCACTAGAGCGGTTTGCTTTTGTTAGATTTGGTTTTTCGATTTCAGATGGGGGTGGGTGGTTCTGGACGGTAAATCCGAACGAGATTTAGTATAACCACTGGTGGCACTGGCCGACCGGGGGGCCTATGCTGCACAAAAAAGAGACCCCGCCCTCTTATTAGGCAGCGTGACAGAGTGTGAGCTTTGAAGCGGGGACGTGAAGACCTGGACGAATACCCATGACCTTGCCCTGGTCGGGGTTGATCCTGAGCCTAGTCCTAGATCAGGAATGTTGTCTTGTCCGCAAGGGTATGCCTCTGCGTACAATCCAAGAGACGCTGAAACTGTGTCCGTTAGGATTGCTATCCATCAACGGACAGAGTTATATATGGACAGTATCTCAACGGACGGAAAACAGGCCATGACCACGGTTTTGTACGCAAGGGTTTCCACGGCCGACCAGACAGCGGCGCACCAGCGTACCCAGGCTGAGCAAGCAGGCTTCACCATCGATCACGTCGTTACCGATGAGGGCGTGAGCGGCGTAACCACCAAGCTTGCCGACCGTCCGCAAGGCCGTCGCCTGTTCGACATGCTGCGTGCTGGCGACGTGCTGGTAGTCAGGTGGATTGATCGTCTCGGCCGCAACTATAATGACGTGCGGGAAACCGTGGCCGAGTTCATGAAGCGCGGCATCACCGTGAAGACGGTCATCAACGGAATGGTTTTCGACGGAAGTACCACAGATCCGATGCAACAGGCCGTCAGAGACGCAATGCTCTCCTTCATGGCAGCGATGGGACAGGCTCAGGCAGAGGCTACCAAGCTCGCTCAGACCGCCGGTATCGCCCATGCCAAGGCTCAGGCCGACCAGACAGCCTATCGTGGCCGCAAGCCGAGCTTCACCAGGGACCAGCTTACCACCGTGCGGGATATGAACGGGTCTGATGCCTCTGTGTCGGCCATCGCAAAGGCAACGGGTCTCACGAGACAGACGGTCTATCGCATCTTGGAGGATGAGGCAGAGGCCGAGGCAGTGCTAGCAAGGTGGTCATGATAGGGCAGGCTACAGACACTGGATTAAATAAACGAAATATGAATAAAACCTAGATAAAATAAGCGCACCATAATTATTTATTAGAATGCCCGTAGCCTTCCTTTCCGCTCTTGGAGAGGAGGGCTTTCCGTTATTTAAAGTGTGATAATTATATTACTCTTTTTAGCACTCTCCTCGGTCGTCGCGGCAACGTACGGCCTCGAAACCGATTAGCCTACGGCAGATGCCCCGAATCCTACTTTCCGTCTTCGAGATTGTCGCCTATGGTTGCAGTGGAAGACATTACTCAACCGGAGTCGATAATGGGCCGCAAACTCTCAAGCAACGAAGAATCGGGGAATATCAATCGGTTAAGTGATTTCCGAAATTACTGGAGAGATAGCCCGGACTATCCAATAGATAATATGGCAAATAGTACAGTCCACTATCCTGTTGATGTGGAATATAATTATGATAACGGCAGATCATCCAAAAAGTTTCATTCTGAAATGAGAATTTACGTTGGAGCTGGGCCAGACGATGGAAGAATAGATATTGATGACACCGATAAGGTAGATATCAATAGCTTTCATCTTTCATTCAATCCTGCTTTTCAGAAGTACGCATATGAAAAGTCTGACCATTCACTTGTTGTTACGGACAGTTCGGATAAAATGGGCGGGAAATATGAGGTTCGCATGACGCCCGCCATGAGGAAGCCGAGATAAAACGTCGCAACTATTTCTTGGCCATACACCTATCAAGTTTCTCTAAATCCAGCGTATGCGGATTATACTGGAAAAAGGGGGAGGCAGAGAAATGGCGATAACCCTGCCTCCCCGTCGCTACGCAGCTACAAGCCATGGGTTGCGGCTACATCGCCACAGCGAGCCGGTCCACGATGCGATTAGTCCTCGATAAGGAATCCATCGACGGTTGCCTTTACGGCCTTCGCCCTCCCCTTGGTAGGGGCCTTTAACACGCTATCAGCGACAGGGGCCGCTTGAGGCTTCATGGTGGCGACGGCCGGGGCATCGGTCACAGATCCCATGGGAATCGGCTGTGGCAGTCCGTTGAAGAAGTGAACTGGCACTTGCCCTGGATACGGATCAAGGCCGTGGACGGTACGGGACAGGCTCTCGATTTCGGCAGGCGTCGAGGAGCGGTTAGCGCCCTTGTATCGAGCGAAGGCATCGATCAAATCGGCCGCCATAGCCATGCTCATCGCTGGGAATTGCACCATCTCAGACGCGCGGCGGGCATCGGCTTCCGCTGTGAGACGTGCCTGTTCCTGGCGTTCGGCTTCCTGGCGGGCTTGAAGCTCTTGGCGACGGGCCAGAAGCTCGGGATCGTTGCGAGCGGCCTTGAGGGCTGCATTGTCGGCAACTCGCTTCTTCCAGCCTCGCTCCATTGGGATATGCATGGTCATGTGTTTATGTCCTTTGATTAAAGCTTGTATCCAGCCTGGAACGCAAGTTCCCTGGCCGTCTCGGGGTCGGTGCGATAAAGTTCCATTGCAGCGGTTAGATTGTAGTGCTTCTGACTCTTATCGAACGGGTTCTTGAGTTTGGAGTATCCATTCCCGCCAGTGGGTTGAGACAGCCTCGTATCCTTCCAGAAGTCAGGTCGGGCGCGGACTAAACCGTCAAGGAACTGTTCAACGGTGTTCATATCCTCACGGACGCCGCTCCGATCCACGACATAAGGGACGCCTAGTTCATCGATGCGGAGTCTATGAGCGATGGAGTCTTCCACGGCCTTATCATCAATTGGATTACGTCTGGCGATTTCAGTCTTGATTGCAGCAATGCCAAGGGCCTTAGCTTGTGGGCTAGTATTAGTCATAGATTTGCTTGCTTCCGTACTGTTCTGTGAAGCTCTGAAAGATGACGACCCAAATAATAGTTGTCATCGTAAAAGCAATAGTTGAGATTAATCCAATATCGCTCATGATTAAAGCCCCCTATCTCTCTGCTTTTCAGCTTCACGACGCATATGACAAAACAGTAGATCCATCGTGTAGCTAGTAGTTGTGTTGCCTACATCGAGAGCAAGTTGCTTGAGTTCGTCGAGCTTAGATTTTGGGAGCCTAATTCTAAGCTCTGCCATTGGCGTGCCTTCGGGGAATGTTGAATTACGTGCCATTGTTTGTTTCCTCTGGGAAGATTTTTGCTAGATGGGCAAAGATGACCACTCGGAGATAGTCGGAATTGCTGAGTCCGTTCTGGTTTGAAACTTGAGTGAGCTTGTTAAACTTCTCCTCAGGCAGGCGGATGCGAACGATTGACTCACGGCGGATTTGAGCTTCGGGAAGGTCGGACATTATGCAGACTTCCCCGCTTGAGAGACGGTTGTCGTCAGTTGATTGCGAAGGAATGCTCCAAGCGTTAGGCCCTTAGAGGCCGCTTGACTGGTAAGAGCATTGATGAGTGGAAGTGGCAGGCGGATTGCAATTTGCCTCATTGGGGATCTTTCAAATATCCAAAGATAAACCCCCGCAGTTTCCCGCGAGGGCTAAGGGTTTAGATTGGGATATCTTATATTAGTTCTACACTAAATTGTCACCTTTGTCAACCCAACCGCTTCATTACTGTTTAGTCGTCAACCACAAAGCGTTTTCATGGTCTCGCTGTCATCGTACAAGGCGCATGGACGCTCCGGGATGACAGAAGTTCAAGGAGCCGATGAGGGTATTTTTAGCCTCATAATCGTTTTGCTGTGACCGGAAGGTTGCTCTACATTCCCATCGCCAGCTTTTAACGACGCCAACGGGTCTGGAGAAAATGGATAAATTCTGGAGTTTGCTGGAGACGGGATCTAAACGTCCGCTGATCATCGCATCTTCAATCGCTTTTTTCGCAGCTATAGGTCTAGCGATTGCTGACAAAACAAGTTCAGCGAGCCTTTGCGCCGCCGTATTTATCGTGGCGACTCTGCTACATTATTTTCCACAATTGGAGAGCTTCAAAGCCATCGGCGTTGAAGCCAAGCTTCGGTTAAGATTAGCTGAAGCTGACGAGATCATGGAGAAAATCAAAAAACTTGCGCTCGTTTCTGGAACTCAAATGTATACTGAACTTGCATATACGGGACGACTAGTAGATCAGCGATTCAGTGAGGCCAAGACTATCGCTGACGAAATGGGCGAAGTCTTAGAAGAATTGGGGTTTTCCAGTGAAGTCCTCAGGTCAGCAAAGAAGCCTTATGTGGATATGATAGGAGTTGACTTGTTTGCCCTTGTTTCAGATGTAATGCAGGAATTAGTTGCACTAAAAAGGGCATCATATATTTTGGAAGTATCGAAGTTAGACGAATTGACCGCATACGAACCTGATCATCCGCAGCACAAAACTTACGTCGAGATGAACGAGCGCTCTACAAGCATTTCACGGTTTAGTCTTAATGCCAACTTTACTTTAAATGAATTGAAGAATTCTACGCTTGACGCAGTTATATATCAGCGATTGGTGAGAGCACATTTCTCCGATGCCGAATTGGTTAAGATTGACCGTCTTGTAAGAGATGTCGCTGAAATGCATAGAGATTGTATAAATCAGAACAAAATGACAGAAAAGGCGCTAACGTTTCTAGAAACTAATGACTATGGTAGCGAAGCACGGAAGAGAATGGCAGGAGATATTGTAGATTAAGCTTTCCCGCGTTCATGCCCATAGGCGTATGGAACCTTGGCTCTCGCACTTATGCAGGAGGGTTGGAGCGCACCACGTTCTAAGGTGCCCAGACACATATTGGAGGGAAATCAACCACAAGCGACGCTTCCTCGGGAAGATCGACATGTAGAGACCGGAGTCTCGCTCCACAGCTGTAGGCTTAAGTATCGGGACTCGCTACGGGAGGCCGAAATTAACGTTTAGTGGGTTCGTGCCCTGGGTGGCTGGTTCAGGGACCGCGCGGAGGAAGAGTCGATCTACGGGTTGGGTCGGAAGACTGCACGCTCTACAGAAAGATCGATAAGATTCGATATGTGAGGCTGGACCTCTCGTCATTTCACACTGCGTGGAAAAATCACGAGATCATTCCAGTAAGATCATTGATAACATTTCCTTAAAGTGTCACTCTTCAGCATGTGGGCCAGTCACTTGATATCATATCATTCAAAACAAAAAATTGCTGAGCTGCTTAGTTCTATTCCGACGTGGGAGACTCTTAGGACATTAGGCCAGTCACGCGTTCTAGCACTAACTGCGCTAGTGCCGTTTATCGGCTCTATAATACTTTTTAACTCAAACATTGTGCACCTCCTGCAAATATCTCCAGATTTAATTAAAGACTGGATGGGTTTAAGTGATAACGCCGCGAAGCAACAGTCATATAGCTTTAGTCTTAATCGACTACAGATCTTATACTTTGGGCTGACATTTATTGGGGTTGCATCCGGCCTATTTAAACTTCTCTGCCCGACGGATATAAAGAAGTATACCTCAATTTCTTATTACATAGAAGGCGAGAAGGATCTGATCACTGCTGCTCGCAGGAGCATATTAGTGACGCAAGTTGCAAGCGATTACCTAGAAAATCATGGTGATCAGCATGCGACTGGTCCGAAATACCTCAGAGACGCTGCGTATCCTGTGCAGAGCCGGATTTTTTTCCACAATGTTTTTGAGGAGATAGCAGAGGAGGCGCTGATTGAGGATGAGCCACAAGGAGCATCTGGCGAAAGTCAAAATGAGACATCATCAATCCCGGGTGAAGAACAATTCTTCCCTGATCCAGACCCGTTCGGCGTCCGTGTAGGACCGCGAAGTGTGATCGATAGTGAAAAAGTAGCTGCATTAATATATCGTCAGATCTCTATAGAACGAGGCTTTTGGCTGAATTTCTTTAGTTCCGCGGAATCCCATCTCACCGATCTACTTGCGTTACGGTATAGTGCGTTGGTTCATTCCAGGCCAACTTTGAGGCTGGTCATCACCGTGCTCTACACAATGGGTTTTGCTACTCTGCTTGCTCCTACAGTAGCGACCTTCTGGCGCGTTACATTGAGGGCAGTGGGCTTCTAGACGTTTGGAGGATTCAAAAGCTCTACCCGTGGCGTGAAGCTTCCCTATTGGGGATCTTTTCCACACCTGAACCGCACCGGGTTTGCCGGAGGCTCCAACTCTGAGAAGGTGGAGCCTGTATGAGCAAGACGACGAACAAATTTGCGCCCGAGGTCCGCGAGCGCGCGGTGCGTATGGTGCTGGATCACGAGGCCGATCATCGGTCACGCTGGGCTGCTATCGTTTCGATCTCAGAGAAGATCGGCTGCGTTCCGCAGACGTTGTTTGAGTGGGTGAAGAAGGCCGAGGTCGATAGCGGTAGGCGTGCCGGTGTCCCGACCGAGGTCGCCGACAAGGTGAAGGCACTGGAGCGCGAAGTCCGCGAGCTGCGGCAGGCCAACGAGATTCTCCGCAAGGCGTCGGCATATTTTGCCCAGGCGGAGCTCGACCGCCCGTTCCAGCGATGATCGCGTTTATCGATGATCATCGCGATGCTTATGGGGTCGAGCCGATCTGCCGCGTCCTGCTGATCGCCCCATCCACCTATCACGAGCACGTCGCGCAGCGACGGGACCTGACACGTCTGTCGGCACGGGCGCAGCGGGATGTCGCCCTGAAGCCCGAGATCGCGCGCGTGTTTGCCGAGAATTTCGCGGTCTACGGCGTGCGCAAGGTCTGGCGGCAGATGATGCGGGAGGGCTTCCCGATAGCGCGCTGCACCGTGCAACGACTGATGCGGGAGATGGGTTTGGCGGGCGTGATCCGGGGCAAGCCTGTTCGCACGACGGTCAGCGACAAGGCTGCGCCGTGCCCGCTCGACCACGTCAACCGCCGGTTCTACGCGCCAGCGCCGAACATGCTGTGGGTGTCGGATTTCACCTACGTCGCGACCTGGGCGGGGTTCGTCTACGTCGCCTTCGTCATCGATACCTACGCCAGGCGGATCGTTGGCTGGCGAGCAAGTAGGACGGCGCATGCCAGCTTCGTTCTCGATGCTCTTGAGCAGGCACTTCATGACCGCCGGCCGGCCCATCGAGGCGGCCTCATCCATCATAGCGACCGCGGGTCGCAATACGTGTCCATCAAATACACCGAGCGCCTCGCCGAAGCCGGGATCGAGCCGTCGGTCGGCAGCGTCGGCGACAGCTATGACAACGCTTTGGCCGAAACGATCAACGGCCTCTACAAGGCGGAGGTGATCCACAGGCGTGGACCGTGGCGCAGTTTCGAAGCCGTCGAATATGCCACGCTCGAATGGGTCGACTGGTTCAACCATCGTCGGCTGCTGGAGCCTATTGGCAACATCCCGCCTGCCGAAGCCGAAGAGCAATATTATGCTGCCGCAAGCAACCTCGATATGGCAGTGTGACTCACAACCCAAGGCCTCCGGCAGACCCGGTGCGGTTTACACCCTCGTTCAGCCTGTGTCCAACACCTTCCATTACCCACACCCAGGTAATGCTCTGATGCCGTGATATGGCTATCACCAAGTTCGGCCATAACTCCTTGTTCGTCACCGGCTGCTTTCCAGCCAGGGAGCAACTCAGTAATGCCCTCAATGGAGCACCGAATGTCTGCCAGCGCAGCACCAAAGCTGAGAGCTTCGAGCCCGCTATGGCTGCGGTCAGCTCCATTTGCGGATCTCTGATGGCGGGCTATTTCGAATTTCCGGTACGGGGCTCACTAGATTAAAACAATGCGCAGAGCGATTACATCGTTCCTGCATGATACATCTTTCGTTTAGCGAAAAAACATGGCAGACCTATCGTTCATTGTCACGGATCAATAAGCAAGTTTTGCTCAGATATCAGGTTGTTTATCCCCATAGTATTCTCGTCGTTTGATAACGAAACGTATTGATTGCCCTTGATGGTACAGTCATTAACAAAAACACAAGGGAACTCATCGTTCTTATCCGCGGCGTCAAAGCGGAACATATACTTATTTGCTCTATTGCCTACAAAGCTACATTCCTTGAAGTGAATCCCTGTCCGCTTCCCGGAAAATGTAAGTAAATCGAATTCCTGATTATTTATAAATTTACATTGCGAGAAAACAATACGAGTCGAATTAATTGAATTATATATGCCATACGAACAATCTCTTATAGTTGTATTGCTAATTAACACATTCTGACAGTTGTCTGTCTCTAATCCGACAGTACCGCACCCGAAAAGGTCGCAATCTCTGATCTGAATATTCTGACAATTCTGCAAGCGTAGCACGCCGCCCCGGCAAAATCCTTGCTGCAAGTGGCCTAATGTGACGTCGCTGATGATCATATCTTTGCAATCGATCAGGTTGAGCACCCAAGCGTAACGAGATGCGCTTAGCACCGTCGTACCAGTTCCTATTATTTCGCAGTTCTGAAGAGCCCTTAGCGCTAGTTCCTGGCCATCGTGTACACCAATCCATTTACAATGATTACCGCTAACAGCAAAATGCTTGTCGATTGTATCCGTCTCGAAAGATAGGACGATTCGCGCGTCTCTAGATACTTGTTTGATGAATGACGCTATGTTGTCGGCGTAAACAATACGGCCGAAAGTTGTTGCATCGCCAAGTTGTAGACTCACCGCCATCGGCTCGGATACTAAATCCGCGTCAAGGAAGAATTTGACTTCTGTTTCATTCTGCTTGGTAATTAAAGGCCGAATATGCGGCTTTGAAAGATCGGCTATCCATAGCAAGCCTTCCTCATCCTCAATACAATCAGCAATTTTCCCCACCATAACGCCGGATATCTGACCAAATAACGGGCGTTTCTTTCTTGCCAATTTGTTTAATGGGCGGACCTTTAATTTCAATGTTGGCCCAATCTGAGTTGTTAGAAGCGCGAAGACAGGTCGCCTAGCAAGTCTCCTAGTTATGAGGGCGTTTCCAAAGGGCGTAAGCAACGCGAGTGCTGGTGTGAGAACCGATCCTGCGATGAATGTAAAAAGCGCAGTCGAATTATTCTTTATGACGCCTGTTAAGTTTGACAAAATATTTAAAATGTCAAGCATTGTTTGAAATTCTTTCCTAAACGGCAGCTTTGCCAGGGGTTAATTCAGAAGAGAGCGAATAAAGCTTGTGGAATGTCAATGAAATATTTTGGAGCCGCTTTGTTTAGTCTCGTTCGTTTGGTCGCCTTAAGCCTTCTCAGAGCCAAGGTGCTTTATGATCGGGGGAAAGTCCAGAGTCGGATTGGCTTGGCTTGGCTTGGCTTGGCTTGGCTTGGCTTGGCTTGGCTTGGCGGACTAGATCTGCCGCAATTGGCGTTACCCATCAACGTTGGGTGCCGGGAACTGTCAACACAGCAAAGCCTGCGTATCCGTCTCGGTGATGGGGATGCGTGGGAGCAATATTTGCTGAGAGCCGTTAAGAGCAAAAGCTGCCGTCCAATGTCGGATCATGCCCGTGTCGACATCAAAGAGCCAAGCGGCCCTTTCGTGGGCGTGAAGGCTGCGGATACAGACGAGCAATGCGTATGGGTTAAGGCGGTCGGAGTTACGCAGTAGGGCTGGATCATTCTGATGGATCTTTACGCGCTCCTGCAGCTATTATTTTCATCATGTCATCTGGCAGCGGACGCTGTAGCTCTAGGGCGATCTCGGTCGGCGCATTGAGCCAAGTGCTACACTCTTCCGGCGTCGTCAGCAGGACTGGCATCGCCTTCGGATGGACCGGGCCGACGATTCCATTCGCGTCACAAGTGAGAAACGAGAACAGCCAGTGCTCGGCCTCCACTCTATCAGGGTTCTCAGCCTTGGTGCCGCGCACGCCCATCCGGGGGCGCCAGATCCCTGCGAAGGCAAACAGGTGCCGGTCGTCACCGAGGGCGAACCACGTCGGCGTCTTCTTCGGTTTGGTGTTCGCGTACTCGCTGAACGAGGAGACCGGAACGAGGCAGCGGTATTCCGGCTTGAGCCAGGGCTGCCAGTGTGGGCTCTTCACGTTTCGGACGTTGGTGACGGGATGCTCACCGAACTGCATGGGACCAGGAATGCCCCATCGGAACATCTCCGGGATGCGCTCTCCCTCCACAATCCGCACAATGGGCGCTCTAAGATCAGGGAAGATTCCGGGAAGGGGAGGGAAGTTGCCCGCCCTGTCTTCAGAAACTCCGAACACCCCGGCAATCTCGGAACGCCTCGGCAATCTGGGATTGCGATGTGGTGAGGCTGTAAAGGTTGCACATGCCTGGATGGTGCGACGGCCGAGGAAACGAAATCAAGCGGCGGCACACGGTTTGTGGATGCACAAAAAGCGAGCTTCTTTTCCTTCCCCGATGAGATATGTTCCTGTTTCGTTCTCATAGGAGGCAGGAATGGCGACCGTAGCTCAGTTGGCCGAGATCGAAGCGATGACGGATGTGGAAGCCGGAACGCTTGCGTATCTTGAGGCCGCGCAGGGCGACATTGAAAGGGCGCTGGCCTTCGCCGTTGAGGACGTATTGCGTTTGGAAGCGGACCTTGTGGTTGCCTTCAAGGCGGTCTCGCATGGATACGTTCGTGGATCGATCTCGGCCCCGTGACCATCCATGGATCGAATCGGTGATGTTGTCGGCAGTCGGCTTCGGATCGTATGCGCGCCATGCAGCCGGGAAGGCTGTTACCGCGTCGCAAGGCTGGTCACGGTCCACGGCCCCGACACATCGCTTGAGACTCTAAGATATCGTCTCACGAGCGGATGCCGGTGGCGGCGGCCGGAGGGGATGCGGCAGCCGGGAAAGTATGAGCCGAAGTGCCAAGCTCGGATCATTGCCCCGAAGCCTAAGACCGGAGGGGGAGGAGATACGTTTGCCAACGCGACGGTCGTCTTTCGCATCGATGTCTGGTTGGACGACGATTCAGGCATCGAGCGAGAAGTGATGCTTGCGACCGATCTCGCTCTTGCACGGAAATGGTTCGATGACGTGGCCGAGAAGTATCCCGGCAAGCTCATCACCCTGCGCCAACGTGCTCATGTCCTGCGAAGCACTGAGCGGCGGCTTACCCATGGAACTGGCGGATGGTGAAAGCCGCCGATGCCCCTCAATGCTTAGTGTCGCCTCGGCGGGATGCTGGCATTTCCATAACCGGAGAAGCCGTATCCACGGCAGGTAGATTCTGAGACATGAAGGGGTCCATCGAGACTCCACCTTCATCCACGATCATGTCGTGAGGAAGTGGAGCACGCGGATCTAGGGCTTCGGCAAGCTCTTGCATTAGGAGCTCCGTTCCGCCTTCGGATAGGAGTTCAAGCAGGTCTCGGATGCTGCCTCCCATGCTGCGGGCGATCTCTTCGGCAAGGGTCTTCGCCTTGAGCGCTGCGCCTTCCGTGGCTTCCAACGGGGGAACGACGAACGCATTCCGCTCCCGTTTGATGGCCTTCCTACGCTTCGTGAGGCGCGATCCGCGCAGAACGTGTTCAAGGTCGGACTCGCCGGGTTGCTCTCCGTTCTTAATGGCTTCCAAGAGCCCATCACGCACCAGCTGAGGCGTGCCTTTTGATGCGAGCTTGAACAGGACGGTCGGCGGCAGATACGCCACCAAGGCGCATTCATCGCGAAAAGCAACGGCGACGCTCATGTAATGTTGAGCCGTGCGCGGGGCGATTCGAATCTCCAATCGAAGCCAATCAAGAAACGACCCGTGCGGCAGGGCGTCCTTCACAGCGATCAAGTCCCGTCCGATCTCGGCAACACCGCTTCCCCTGATGCGGGTGGCGATCCGGTCCCGTGCTCCCCTCGCAAGCTGTCCAATTTCTGGTTTCAGGGCCTCGTAATCGAAGCCGGAACACGTTCGACTAGGACCGTCTTCGGGGGCAGGGATGGTTTCTGACGCGGCAGGGGAGGGGATGGACACGGCCTATCTCGCTAGGTTGTGGAAGCGAGGTCGCTCCCGTCATCCGGCAAGATTGGAGGCGTATGGATCAACTTCAAGAGACACCGAACGCTACAATAACGGCATACATTGCGCGCAATCTAAATTTCTAACTTATTGTTTTTAATCAGCTTTTAGACGTTTCACGCATTTGCTGAAATATTGCGGCCATTTCGGCCCCTGCGCGGCCTTGTCGGCAACCGAGAGGGCGCGCCACTCGGCACCGCATTTCTTCTGCCGCTCGCGGGCGGCGCTCTGCCCGACCGTCAGTTCCTTCGCGGCGGGCTCCGGAGCGGCGGCAACGGGGTCCTTGGCGGACGCCGTCGTCGCGAAACCCAGCACCATCGACGCCGCGACCACCGCGGCCGGAAGAAAACGAAACCGCATGATTGCAACCCCAGGCTGTTGTCCTGCGCTCACGGTGAGGCGCCGGAACCGCCATCATCACAGCCAGAAGTCGGGGAAAGGGCAAGATCCTTCGCGGTGCCGCGGCACACCGTCCACCGTTCGATGGCGGCGCGGATCCTGCAACCATCCGCCCCTCGCCCGGTTTGATCCGGCGACATGATGCGACCCTGACAGGAGCGGAACGTTTCCCATGGCCGCCGCCACCCAGAAGCCCATCGACCTCCATACCTGGGGCACGCCCAACGGTTGGAAGATCCCCATCATGCTGGAGGAGTGCGGTCTGCCCTACCGGGTGGTGCCGGTGAATATCGGCAAGGGCGACCAGCTGGCGCCGGACTTTCTGGCGATCTCACCCAACAACAAGATCCCGGCCATCGTCGACCCGGACGGCCCGGGGGCCAAGCCGATCACGGTCTTCGAATCGGGGGCGATCCTGCAATATCTAGGGCGAAAGACCGGCTGCCTCTACCCCACCGACGAACGCGCCCGGGTGGCCGTGGACGAGTGGCTGTTCTGGCAGGTCGGGGGCTTCGGACCGATGCTCGGTCAGATGCACCATTTCCGCATCCATGCGGAGGAGAAGATCCCCTACGCCATCGAACGGTTCTCGGCGGAAGCCCATCGTCTCTACGGCGTGCTCGACCGGCGCTTGGCGGATCGCGACTACATCGCCGATACGTATTCCATCGCCGACATCGCGATCCTGACCTGGGCCAAGCATCACGAGAAGCAGGGAATCGATCTGGCGACCCTGCCGAATGTCCGTCGCTGGCTCGACACAGTCCTGGCGAGGCCCGCCGTGAAACGGGGCCTCGCCGCGATCTGAGCCGCTACTTCTTGGCTTCGACCTGAGGCGCGGCCGGCTTGGCCGCGGGCTTCGGCGCCGGCTTGGGAGCGGCTTCGGAAGCCGGAGTCACGGCGGCCTGCTGGTTCACGTCCGGCACGCGGGTCCAGGTTTCCGAGCCGCACAGGACCTTGAGAAGGCATCCGGACACGCTCAACTCGGAGCCGGATTCACGCTCCAGGCTGACCTGATAGATCTTGCCCTCGTCGATATTGTAGATGTCGCCGGAGAACTTCTCTTCGTCGGGGGCGAGACCTTCGATGAGCTGCAGGCCGATGACCGGGCGCAGGCGCTTCTTCGGGTCGGGGTTCTTGGCGTCGGTGCGCGGCGCACCCGTCTCGGTGGTCGGCGTCTTCAGCCACACGACCTTACCGCAGATGTTCGCGCTGTTCGGGCCGCAATGATCGATGCGGATCTTGGCGCGGCCATCCTTCGTGAGCCAGGTGCCGGACGGGTCCTTCGACGGGGCCGCAGCGGCGGCGACGAGTCCGGAAAGCAGGAAGGCGGAGGTCAGGGCAACGCGCATGGCTTTTGGTCTCCTGGTGCCTGTGAAGGGCCGCGGCGCATCGGCGGGAGCGTCGCGAAGGGTCGTGAGCCTGGGGTCGAGAGCTTGGTCGTGGCCGCGCCGGACGTGGAGAACGGTCCGGGCCGGCGTCTTCTGCTGTGAGAAGACACCAGCAATCGGGCGAATTTCCGGCACTGTTGCGCCGAAGCCATGACCAAGGGAATTCCGCTGTGGATGCGCCGTCTTCGTCCTTCGGGTTGAGAGGACGGGGCGTGCCCGCTATAAGCCGGCCGCCGAAGCCGTTTTCGGCTGAGCGAACATAACCGGACTGAACATGGCCACCGAGCGCACTTTCTCCATCCTGAAGCCCGACGCGACCAAGCGGAACCTCACCGGCGCCGTGAATGCCGTGATCGAGAAGGCGGGCCTGCGCATCGTCGGCCAGCGTCGCATCCAGATGACCCAGGCCCAGGCCGAAAAGTTCTACGAGATTCACAAGGAGCGCCCGTTCTTCGGTGAACTCGTCTCCTTCATGACCTCGGGCCCCGTGGTCGTGCAGGTGCTCGAGGGCGAGAACGCCGTCGCCGCCTACCGCACCGTGATGGGCGCCACCAACCCGGCCAACGCCGACGAGGGCACCATCCGCAAGACCTTCTCCGAGTCGGTCGGTGAGAACACAGTGCACGGTTCGGACAGCGCCGAGAACGCGAAGATCGAGATCGCGCAGTTCTTCCAGGATTCCGACATCGTCGGCTGAGCCCGACCGGCTTTCGCGCCGCCAACGGGTTCGTGATCGCATCGTCGTCCGGTGAACCGGGAGCGTGGCGCGGAACGATGCCGGGTGTGGCGCGAACGCCCTTGCGCGCGAGTCCTGCCGGGCGTGAAAGGAATTCCCTTAACCGAATCCCTTTCACGGACCCCACATTCCATGCGCTCCATCGCTCCGCGCACCGGCCGGATCCTGCTCGCCGCCGGCCTCATCTCCCTGCTCGCCGCGTGTAACGCGAACAAGGGGACGCCCACGGCCTCCCTCGAAGGCTACACGCCCGATCCGGCCCTGAAGACGGCTTCCGCCGGCAACCTCACCGGTCGTGTGCGCCACGCCTGCACGGTGACGCAGGCCCGCCTGCAGAGCGTCCCCGAGGCGTCGCTCGCTCGCCCGTGCGGCTGCTACGCCAAGCAGACCCTGGCGAGCCTCAACCCGGCCGAGCTCGAATCCTACCGCACCACCGGCTATTTCAACGATTCCGCCCGCGCCAAGGCGCTGTCGGCCCTCGACAGCTGCAGCCTGCCGCGCCCGGCGTAAGCCGTCATCATCGCCGATCTCGATATCTCGGGATCGGCGGCTCGGGCCTCATCCTTGCGCGGGCAGGCTGAGCAAGGCCCCCTGGGCCGGCCTGATGTCTCCGGCGAACACGACGCGGCCACTCTCCAGCCTTGCCCGTCCGCCGGCGATCAGCGCCAGGGCACGCGGGTAGAGGAGGTGTTCCTCCACGAGAATGCGCGCGGCGAGACTGTCGGCATCGTCGTCCGGCAGGACCGGGACGGCGGCCTGGGCCACGATCGGCCCGGCATCGAGTTCCGGCACCACGTAATGCACCGTGCAGCCGTGCAGCCGCACGCCCGCCGCCAGGGCCTGCTCGTGGGTATGGACGCCGCGAAACAGCGGCAGCAGCGAAGGATGGATGTTGATCATCCGCCCGGCCCACGCCTCGACGAAGCCCGCGGAGAGAATCCGCATGAAGCCGGCCAGCACGACGAGCTCGATCCCGGCCGCTTCGAGTTCCGCGTTCAGGGCGGCATCGAAGCTCGCCCGGTCGGGATAGGCGCGGTGATCGAGCGCCGTCGTGGCGATCCCGGCGCTCGCCGCATGGGCGAGCCCGCCCGCCTCCGGCCGGTTGGAGGCGACGAGGACGATCTCGGCCGGATAATCCGGGGCCTTCGCGGCCTCGATCAGCGAGACCATGTTCGAGCCGCGTCCCGAGATCAGGATCGCGACCCGCATCTTGGGTCGGGGAGCCATCACAGGGCGAGCTTGCCCTGGAAGGTCACCGGATCGGGTCCGCGCTCGGTGATGAGCCCGAGGCGGATCGGCGAGGCGCCTGCGGTGTCGAGCGCCCGGGTCACCGCCGACACGCTCTCCGGCGAGACCACCGCCACCATGCCGATACCGCAATTGAAGGTGCGCAGCATTTCGGATTCCGCGACCCCGCCGACCTTCGAGATCCATCCGAAGACGGGCGGCGGAATGATCGCGTCGAGGTCTATGCTGATGCCGACACCGTCGGGCAGGACGCGGGGCAGGTTGTCGGGAAAGCCGCCGCCGGTGATGTGGGCGAGCGCCTTGATCCCGTCGGTTGCCTTCAGGGCGGCCAGCAGCGGCTTCACATAGATCCGGGTCGGCTCGAGGAGAGCGTCGCCCAGCGAGCGCGACGGCTCGAACGGGGCCGGGTCGTCGTAGGAGAGGCCGCTTGCCTCGACGATCCGGCGGACCAGCGAGAAGCCGTTGGAATGCACCCCGGAGGAGGGCAGGCCGAGGACGACGTCGCCTGGCGCGATGCCGGGACGTGGCAGGAGCTTGCCACGCTCGGCGGCGCCGACGCTGAAGCCGGCCAGATCGTAATCCGACCCGTCGTAGAGGCCCGGCATCTCGGCGGTCTCGCCACCGATGAGCGCGCAGCCCGCGATCCGGCAGCCCGCCGCGATCCCGCGCACGATGTCGGTGCCGACGCCCGGCACCAGCTTGCCGGTGGCGTAATAATCGAGGAAGAACAGCGGCTCGGCGCCCTGGACGATGATGTCGTTCACGCACATCGCCACGAGATCGACGCCGATCGTATCGTGGCGGCCGGTCTCGATGGCGATCTTGACCTTGGTGCCGACGCCGTCATTGGCCGCCACCAGAATCGGGTCGGAGAAGCCGGCGGCCTTCAGGTCGAACAACCCGCCGAACCCGCCGATCTCGGCATCCGCGCCGGGCCGGCGGGTGGAGCGCACCAGCGGCTTGATCGTCTCGACCATGGCGTTGCCCGCATCGATATCGACGCCCGCATCCGCGTAGGTCATTCCGTTCCGGCTCTCGCCGTTCTTGCTCTCGGCCGTCATCGGCACCTCGTCTCAACGTCCTGTCCCGGCTGCTTTAACGGGTCGCGGCGGTCTCGGCGAGTCGTCGCGGACGAGTTCGGCACCCGGTGCCGGGCGCGGAAGCAGATTTCGATCGCCTCAACCGTTCGACGAGGGCCGCACCGGGCTCGCCGATCCCCGCGCCCGCTTCGATGAACCGGACAGGCGACGCCTTTGCGCGGATCGGAGCATCGTCCTCAGGCGGCGCGAAGCTGCGCCAGAAAACGGGTGACTTCGGCATCGAGATGGTCGGCATCGTGCGAGACCGAGGAGGCGACGGAAAGCACCCTCTCGGCCGCTCCGCCGGCCCTCTGCGCCGCGTCGGCGACGCCGCCGATATGAGACGTGACCTGACCGGTGCCATCGGCGGTCTGGTGGATGTTGCGAACGATCTCCCGGGTCGCTGCCCCCTGTTCCTCCACCGCGGCCGCGATCGCGCCCGAGATCCCGCTCAAGTCGTCGATGCGCCCGGCGATGGCGCCGATCGCCGTGACCGCCTCCCGGGTGACCGACTGGATGTCGCCGATCTGGGAGGCGATCTCGTCGGTGGCCCTGGCGGTCTGGGTGGCGAGTTCCTTGACCTCGGCCGCCACCACCGCGAAGCCGCGTCCCGCTTCGCCGGCACGCGCGGCCTCGATGGTGGCGTTGAGGGCGAGCAGGTTGGTCTGGCTGGCGATGCCGTTGATCATCGCCACCACGTCGCCGACGCGGGTCGCCGCCCGGCTCAGATCCTGGACCAGCCCGGCGGTGCGCCCGGCCTCCGTCGCGCTCGCCTGCGTCAGCGCCGCCGAACTGTCGACCTGACGGCCGACCTCCGACACCGAGGCACTGAGTTGCTCCGCCGCCGCCGCTACGGCGGCGACGTTGGCCGAGGCCTCCTCCGCGGCACGGATCACCGCGCCGGAACGGTCGGCGGTGTCGCCGGCCATCTGCGACATCGCCTGCGCGGTGTCCTGCAGTTCGCCCACCGAGGTCGCCACGGCGCGGACGATGCCGCCGAAAGCCGCTTCGAAGGCCTGCGCCAGGGTTTCGGTCTGAGCCCGGCGCGCGATCTCGCGCTGTCGGGTTTCCCCGGCATGACGCTCCGCCACGTCCCGGGCGAGGTTGGCCTTGAACGCTTCGAGGCCCCGGGCGAGGCTGCCGACCTCGTCCCGGCGGTCCAGGCAGGGCACCGCGGCGGCGTAATCGCCCTCAGCGATCCGCCCCATGGCCAGGCCGACCGCGCCGTAGCCGCGGACCAGCGCCTCGTGGGCGAACCAGCCGAGGGCCAGGAACGTGGCGACGGTGGCGACCAGCGTGCCGACGACGACGGCGAAATAGAAGTGTGCCTGGGCTTCGTCCGCCGCGACGGCCGCGTCGGTGCGGGACTGCATCAGCCCGTAGAACGCGTCGAGCGGCTTCATGATCTGCGCCTTGAAACCGTGATAGGCCTCCGAATGGACGAGCCCGATCGCCCGATCGCGGTCTCGGGCGGGGTTCGGTTGTGCCAGGGGCTGGCCATCCTTGTCCTTGCCCTCGACGAGATTCATCGCCTCGACCTCGAGATGAACCAGCCCGTCGGAATTTCGGACCGATTCCGCCAGCATGTCGGTTTCCTGCCGGCTGAAGCCGAGACGCTTCATCAGGTCGTGCACCGACACGGTCTCGCCGTCGGGGCGCGGCTTCGCCACGCCGGCCGCGACGAAATCCCAGTAGATGCGATGATACTCCTCCGGGCGCGGCTTGCGGCCGGAGCGTATGTCGAGGATGTCCAAATATTGCTGCTTGTACGACGCTTGGCCGGTGACGACGTAGGTGCGGCCGAGCCGGGTGAGATCGTCCGAAGACTGCCGGATCTCGTCGGCGAGGAGGATCGATTGCTGGCGGGTCGCGTAGGCCGCGCTCACTTGGTCGACAGCCCGTCCATAGAGAATGATGGACCCGGCCAGCAGCAAGCTGGATACCAGCATAGCCGTGATCAGACCAATAAACCTGTGCGATAGACTCATTTTATCCCCCCGCCGTTGAGGGACAGTACAGTCTAGCTCGTTAAAAATCCGCTTTCCCGAGGATGAAAGTCGTTCACGCTCGTTCCCCTGCCGCGGGCCGTGCGGGGCCTTCGCGGGCGAGCCTTGACCCCGCCGCACCGCCTTCCCACTCTTGTGCGCGGGCGACGGGCGAGACGGAGGAGGGCCGATGCGCGGCAGGGCGGTGATCGGACTGGTGGGCCTCGGCGTCGTCGCGCTGCTGCTCTACCTGCTCTCGGGCGTGATGTTGCCTTTCGTGGCGGGTCTGGCCCTCGCCTATCTTCTCGACCCCATGGCCGACAGGCTCCAGCGCTGGGGTCTCGGGCGGCTCTCCGCCTCGCTCCTGATCCTCGCGATGTTCGTCGTCGGGCTCGTGGTGATCCTGCTGATCGTGGTGCCCCTGGCGGCCAATCAGATCTCGGCGCTCGTGACGACCCTGCCCGGCATGGTTTCACGGCTTCAGGGCATCATCGTCGAGCGGGTCGGGCCGATCCTCACACGGGTCGGCGGGGCGGACGTTCTCAACGACCTGCAATCCTCCGTCGGAGCCCTGGTGGGGCAGGGCGGCACGTGGTTCCTGGCCTTCCTCAAATCGCTGTGGTCGGGCAGCCAGGCGCTTGTCTCCATCGCCTCGCTCCTCGTCGTGACCCCCGTCGTGGCCTTCTACCTCCTCGTCGACTGGGACCGGATGGTCGCCACCGTCGACGGCTGGACCCCTCCGCGCCACCGCACCACCGTGCGGCGTCTGGCCGGCGAGATCGACCGGGCGATCATCGGCTTCGTGCGCGGACAGACCCTGGTCTGCCTGATCCTGGGGACGTTCTATGCCGTCGGCCTGTTCTTCGTGGGCGTGAATTTCGGCGTGCTGATCGGGATGATCGCGGGTTTCCTCACCTTCATCCCCTATGTCGGCACCCTCGTCGGGTTCCTGCTCTCGGTGGGCGTCGCCCTGGTCCAGTTCTGGCCGACCTCCGACTGGCTTCATATCGGACTGACCGTCGCCGTGTTCGTGGTCGGCCAGTTTTTCGAGGGCAACGTCATCTCGCCCAAGCTCGTCGGTGACTCGGTCGGCCTGCACCCGGTCTGGCTGATGTTCGCGCTCCTGGCCTTCGGCTCGCTGTTCGGGTTCCTCGGTCTGCTGCTGGCCGTCCCCGTCGCGGCCTCCATCGGCGTCATCGTGCGCTTCGCGATCTCGCGTTATCTCCAGAGTCCGCTCTACTATGCCGAGGAACCGATCCTGATTCAGAAGCGCGAGGGATGAGATCGCCGATGCGCGAGGCCGCGCCCCCGAAGCAGCTCGCCTTCGACCTGCCCCTCGACCCGCGCTACGGCCGCGAGGACTTCCTGGTGGGGCCGGCCAACGAGGCGGCCTACGGGCTGATCGAGGCCTGGCCGCGCTGGCCCGATACGGTCTGCCTCATCACCGGGCCGTCGGGCAGCGGCAAGAGCCACCTCGCCTCGATCTGGGCGACGCGCTCCCATGCCTGGACCGTCCCGGCCTCCGAGGTCACCGCCGATTCGGTCACGCATCTCGTCTCCAACGGCGCCCTGGTCATCGAAGATATCGACCGCCCCGAGGGCCGCGAGGAAGCGGCCCTGTTCCACCTCCTCAACCTCGCCCGCGAGAACGGCAGCCCCGTCCTCATCACGGCGGCCGCACCGGTGGAGGCGCTCGGCCTCGTCACCGCCGATCTGCGCTCGCGCCTCAGGCTGGCACCGGGCGCCACCATCCTTCCCCCCGACGACGCGCTGATGCGGGCGGTGCTGGTCAAGCTCTTCGTCGACCGCCAGCTCGTGGTCGATCTCAGCGTCGTCGAGGCCATCGCCCTGCGGATCGACCGCTCCCTCGCCAGGGCCAGGGCCGTGGTGGCCGAACTCGACCGCGACGCCCTGAGGCGCGGCCGCCGCATCACGAGGCCGCTGGCCATGTCTGTCCTGGCCGATCTGGGAGTGCCGGACGACGAGACTGACGAGGACGACGCGCCGGCTTGATCGCCCGCCCATCCCGATTGTCATGGAATTGTCAGACGCGACGGCCCGGCCGCATGCTACGAGGCCGTTCGTTCGAGCAGAGTGAGGAGAAGACCCGTTGCCGGAAGTGGATTCGGACGCGATCGCCAAGGAGTCGGACATCAAGGGATCGGATACGGAGGGAACGGCTGTCGAGGAGCGGAAGATCGCTCCAGCGGCCGACGCCTCGCCAAACGAACCCCGCTCCGGTGACGACGGCCGCGGCTCCGCGGCACCCAAATCCCTGGCGCCCAAACGCCCCGCCGCCCGGCGCCGGCCGGCGGAGGCC
>NZ_VRVC01000047.1:0-33351 GCF_008040005.1 Methylobacterium sp. WL19 | reverse complement strand
CCCCGCTCCTTGATCAGCCGAACCGCTTCGACCTTGAACTCACGACTGAACTTGCGACGCTGCATTCCACACCTCCGATTCCATTATGACACCCAGACTGGGTGTCCACGGAACCGGAAGCAGGCCAGGTCTTACCTTCGATGGCGAAGCGCCAACTACGGTGCCGGCCAGCGCTAAGATAGCTCAGGCAGGCATGGTCCATCAGGTCGTCCGGGTGCAGGGGAAGCGGCCGCGTGGAAAGGTAGCCCGGGCTTGCCACGACGACATCCTGCTGGCGCGTCAACGTCCTGGCAATCAAGCTGCCGTTCTCGCGCGGATCTCCGATACGGATCGCCAAGTCGTAGCCATCGTCGATGATGTCGTTGACCCGGTCGGTGAGGCTGACCTCGGCACGCAGCTTTGGCCACGCCGCCAGGAACCGATTAAGCACGGGCAGGATCACCACCCGTCCGAAAGTGGCCGGAGCCGTGAGGCAGAGTATGCCCTGAGGTTCGCCGCCACCGTCGGCCATCGATAGCTCCGCATCCTCAAGATCCGATAGGATCCGGGTGCACCGTTCAAGGAAGATACGGCCATCGTCCGTTAGGGCGAGGCTTCGCGTCGTCCGATGGAACAGCCGCACGCCGATACGGCTCTCCAGCCGCGCCACGCTCTTCGCGATCCCAGATCTCGTCATTGCCCGGATGCGCGCGGCAGCGACGAAGCTGCCCGCTTCCGCCGCCGCCACGAACGCTGCGATGTCGCCGACGTTTCTTGATGACATGCGAGCTGGACCGTCCCCGGAGTGTTGACGGGCATTCGCCAATCAACGGCGTATATGGGTCACCTGAACGGATTATCAGCTCCAGGAAGCGTGCATCATGGCCTTCAGCGATCTCATGACCCATCGGCTCGACCAGTGGGCCGGCAGCCTTCAGGACCTCGGATCCGTCATCCTCGGCGAGAACAAGGACGTGACGTTGGAGGAGATCCGCTGCTGCTACATCGACAAGATGGCAGGGCATCCGACGCCCGACGGCGTTCGGATCGAACCTGTCGAAATGGGCGGCGTCCCAGGCACCCTCGTGACGCCGGAGGAGGTCGCTGGCGACCGGGTGCTCTTCTACATCCACGGGGGCGCCTACATCGTCGGGGGACCGGGCGGATATCATGGTTTGGCCGGCGCCTTCGCCAAGGCGATGAAGGCGCGGGTCTACCTGCCGGATTACAGGCTCGCTCCGGAGCATCCGTTTCCGACCCCGATTGAGGATACCTTCGCTGCGTACCGCTGGCTGATCGATCAGGGCCAGGATCCCCGGTCGGTCACCTTCGCGGGGGACAGCGCAGGCGGAGCCATGGTGGTCACGGTGATGGTCATGGCCCGCAATGCGGGCGTGCCGCTGCCGGCTGGCGGGGCCGCCCTCTCCCCGTGGGCGAACCTGGAACATACCGGTGCATCCATGTTCAACCGCGAGGGCCTCGACCCGCTGAACACCAAGGCGGGCCTCGACCTGATGGCTCGAACCTTCCTCGGCGGCGCCCTGCCGAACAGCCCGGAGGCTTCGCCGGTTTTCGCCGACGTCCGAGGGCTACCCCCGATCCTGGTGCAGATCGGCGAGGCAGAACTGATGCTCAGCGACGCCATCAGGCTCGCATCACACCTGGGTGAGAACCGGGTTCGCGTCTCGCTGGAGATCTGGCCGGGCATGTTCCACGTCTGGCACATGTTCCAGGCCGAGCTTGTTGAAGGCAGGGCGGCAGTGGCTAACGCCGCTACGTTCCTCGAACAGGCGACCGGTTCGGCGCACGTTGGTTCGTGACCTGACGAGGCGACCTCTTACGGCATGTCGCTAGACAGGATCGCCGGCCCGCTTCCCTTAACGGTCGGATGGCCTGTTTGCTGTTCTGTCGCCCGGAAGCAGACAGACCGCAAACCGCCTGAATTGGAGGTGAACCGGACCGGCAGGAGCCGACCCAAGCCGGCCGTTAGAACCGCCGCGAGCGCTTCCCGAAACCGGCCCTTCGTAAGCTGTCCGGCAATTTTGGCCCGGGGCGTGGAGCGGACCCCGGCCGGTGATCCAGAAGCGGACGTTTTGACTCCAACCTATTTGGGCCCAAGCAGCCGCAAACATTACCGTGCCGCTACGCCACTGCCGATGTGTGTCGTCCGGTAACGTCGGCTAGAAGCCGTCCGCACGATCTCCGGCTCAGGTCCGCCGAAAGCTCGTCGGACGCCGGTTGCGAGCGACACGAGATCGGAAGCGGGCGGACGGAATACTGCCTAACCGGTCGTACCCTCTGTCACATCGAGCCGCTTGTTGCAGGCCTTCCCGGAACTTGCCGGGGGTCTAGAGCAGTCCGCTGGCATGGGTACGATCCACCAAATTCAGACGGATAGGTCCCATTCTAGACCGGGGATCGCCCCCGACCGTCCGCAAGCCACTCGGTCGAGGCGGGTTCGACACGGTTCGACCGACCCCGGCGATGCATGAGCCAGGAGACCGACCAGGCGAGGACGAAGGCGCCGATGATCCCGAAGCCGAGCGTATCATAATGGTGGGACAGGCTTCCAAGCCAGGTGCCGATCCCGCTTCGTAAGCCGAACCTGTCGGCGACGAGATCCAGGGCCTCGTAAGTCCCGATGCCCAGGGCGAACACGACGGACAGTAGGGTGACGGTCACGTTGTAGACCAACTTTCGCTGGGGCTGCACGAATGCCCAATTTAGGCTCTGAGCATCAACACGCCATCGGTGGCATCGATCAGCGTCATGCCGGCGGTGAAGAGGGCCGCGAACACCAGGACGAGCCATAGGTCTGCCCCGCTTCCGGCCTGTGCCGCCGCGAGGCCGAACAGGCTGACTTCCGTGGCGGTCTCGAAGCCGAGCGCGAACAGCAGGCCCAAGGGGTACATCTGCCAGGGGCGCGCTATCAGCCGGAACAGGGGACGAAGGATCCTGGTCAGGACGCCATGGTGGTGCGCCATGGGCTCAGTATCCTGCTGCGCGTCACTCCCACTGCGGCGTAGGCGCAGGAAGGAGCGACAGACCCCAGCGAGGACGACGCAATTGACGAGGCCGATGAGTATCTGGAACGTCGCGGACACGCCCGTTCCGACCAGGCTTCCGAGCTCCCTGTATCGCCCCGGAACGTCGAGCATACTGGTCGTGGCCAGTGCGACGAACGCGGCCGCGACAACGACGACGGTGGAATGACCGAGCGCGAACCAGAGACCGACCGCGACCGGTCGCTGGCCCGACTGCATCAGCTTGCGCGTGACGTTGTCGATGGCCGCGATGTGGTCCGGATCGACCGCGTGCCGCAGTCCCAGGACGTAGGCCAGCAGCGCCGTCGAGAGCAGGGCTGCGTTGCCCGCGAAGAGGTCGTACGCCCATGCCCAGGCCGCGACGTTGGCGGAAACCAGGAACAGGTACAGCACGCCAATCCGCCGTAGCACCGAGCTAGGCAGGTCAGGGCCTAGGGGAAATGTGGACGTCAAGTGCTCGCTCCGGTTGGCCAAACGCGCCCCGGCTCGCCGCGGCCACTCTTCGAGACACTTCCCGCCACCCCGGAACGTACCGGCGGTTCTTGTAGGGCTGTGCGTCCCCTATCGGCGCGGGCATCGCGTCCGACGGGGCGCCCCCCGAATCGCACATCAGTCCATGACCCGCCCGGCGGGATCGGCCGTCGCGAGACCGGGCAGGACCTGGGACCGCATCACGCGCTCCAGGGCGTCCAGCCAGCACTCGTAGTAGTCCCACTCCGGGTCGTCACGGGCGTGGGACGCCTCCCACGCGATGATCTCGGCGATCAGGGCCTGCCTGAACTCCTCCCATTCGAAATGACCGTCCCGGGCGAGCGCGACGGCGAGGCCGAACGCCTGCCGCTCCCAAGGCTGATGGAAGCAGAGGCTGCCATTGGCCTTGGGGGGCGTATCGGCCTGCCCCATCATGCTGGCGAGGGCGAAGTGCTCGAAGCTCGTCTGCATGGCAGCCGCCTCACGCGGCCTTCGGCAAGGCGATGGCCACGCCCATCATCGTCTCCGGGGTGACGAGGGCCGCGAGCTCGTCCTCACTCATTCCCTGGGTGCCGTCCGGCCGCTCCGGCACGACGAACCAGCGGACCTGGGCCGAGCTGTCCCAGGTCCGGATTTCCTTCGATGGCTCGACCTCAAGCCCGAACTCCCTGAGCACTGCCCGTGGCTCACGTGCCGCGCGGGCACGGAAGGACGGGTCCTTGTACCAGTAGGGCGGGAGGCCCAGGACCGGCCATGGATAACAGGAACAAAGCGTGCAGATGATGAGGTTGTGGACGTCCGGCGTGTTCGCGACGGCCCGCATGTGCTCGCCCTCGGCTCCTGCCGCTCCGGTCGGGAGCCCGAGTTGCGTGACGGCCGCCATGGTGTCGGTCACGAGCAGCGCCTTGAAGGCGTCGTCGACCCAGGCCCGGGCTACGAGCTTGGCGCCATTGAAGGGGCCCATCTCGGTGGCGAAGGTCTGCATCACCTTGTCCACGGTCTGGTCCGTGATGACGCCTTTCTCGATCAGCAGGGCTTCTAGGGCCCGCACGCGCGCCGCATTGCGCTTCTCGCGGTCCTGCGGATAGGCGAAACGATCTTTCATGGGATTTCTGCCTTCTCGATGCCGGTTCGACGCCGCCGACGGAGGACCGGGGTGCGACGTCCTGTGGTTGGTCACCGGGCGGACGCGTGGATGGACCTCGACGAGTAGGCCCGTCGAAGGCGTCGGATCTATGCAGCGGCTTGCTGCTCCAACGGTCGCAGGTAGGCGTCGAACAGGTCGGCGTAGATGAGGAAGCCCGGCTCGGCGTTGCCTGGCCACAGGTGCTTCGGATCGAACTTGATGCAGTAGACTGGCATGGCAGGACCGATGCCGTCCGGACCGGTCGAGCACAGATAGCTGAACGCGTCGTCGTAGACGGTCTCGACGACGCCGACCTTATTGCGCAGGTAGCCCGGCAGGCGGGTGTGCTCCACAGTCGGCGGATCGCCGATGAGGACGGTGTCCCCCACCGCGAAACGTGGCTTGTCCGCCCATTCATGCCAGGGCGAGTCCCCGTCGATGAGGTACTTGTGGATGCGGTCGTCGACTTCCGGCGTGCCGCCGGTCGATAGGAGCTTCCCCGGATCGGCGAGGTACTCGTCCGTGCGGGCGTCGAGCTCGGCCTGCGTGATGTAGCCGTTGGCGACGAAGTAGCCAGAGATCCCGCCGAGCCATTTTTCGTAGTAGCGGTACTTGAAGTAGTCGAACGGGTTCATCGCCTCCGCACCCTTGCGCAGGTCCGCCCAGGTCCACACCGTCCGGAAGGTGCTCGACGTCTGCGGCAGTTTGATCTGGGTGCTGAGCGCCATCATCGCCGTGTGGATGCCAAAGATGCGCTCCTCCCAGGGCTCGACGAAGACGCGCAGTTCCGGTGCGACGGGGTCGAGGCCTTCGAGGCCGCCGAGGGTATGCTGAAGTTTCATGTGACCTCCGTTTAGCGAACAGTCGCGGTGGCGGTGGAACGTTGGGTCAGCGCCTGCGCCAGCATCTCGGAGACGATGCCGAAGAGGGCCCCCACCAGCATCGAGAACCCGGCCACGAGGGTGGGATGGGTGATCCCTCCATCAAGGACGCCGTGACCCGTCGCCTGCGTCGTGCCGACGAGACAGGCGAAGCCGAAGACGATGGCCGGCGGATAGCCGAGGAACCCAGCCGACGCGGCGAGGATCATGAGGCCGCTGCCGACGCCCACCGAGACGGCCGCGACCACGGGTGAACCCGGTGCGAACGAGATCACGAGCAGGCATAGGCTCGCGATGACGATGCCGATCCAGTTCGACGCGACAGACTTGACCAGCCCGGGAACGCCGCCACCGCAGGCGAAGAACGAGGCCCATCCGATGAAGGTGACCCAGACGGGGATCGGGAGGGCGGTGGCCGTAAGGTAGGTGTCGAGGCCTCCGAGGACGGCGATGCTGGTGGCGAGGGCAAGCGTGGGGGGCATCCGGGGCACTCCTGTCTGGTTGAGGCGGGACGTGTCTTCAGGCGGCGGCCCGCCTCGCGATGCAGGCGCGCACCTCGGTCTCTATTGCGGTCCGGTCGAGGTTGCGCCCGATG
Organism: Methylobacterium sp. WL19; assembly: GCF_008040005.1. NCBI lineage: Bacteria > Pseudomonadati > Pseudomonadota > Alphaproteobacteria > Hyphomicrobiales > Methylobacteriaceae > Methylobacterium > Methylobacterium sp. WL19. The sequence continues at coordinate 27,255 of NZ_VRVC01000047.1, read as the reverse complement.
AAGACGATCTCGCCACGGCGCATCTCGCCCTGGCGCCACGGACGCCCGGGGCGGCCGTCCAACGTCATGTGGACGCCGTGGAAGACGTATCGGCGCGCCTCCCCCCGCACGGGCACGATGCCCTTGATCCGGAAGATGTCGGACCCCTTTGCCTGAACGAAACCGTTGAGCCACTTGAAGAACGTCGCGGGGTCCAGGTCGTCTTTAACCGTCAGCGCGACGCTCGTGATGGCGTCGTCGTGCTCGTGCTCAAGGTCGGACAGGAGCTCCGGCTCGATGGCGAGGGCGTTCTTGAGGTCGAAGGCGCGGATGCCCAGCACCTCGGCGGCCGCGACCGTCCCGTCGCGGACGCGCAGGATGCGCGCTAGGGGATTGAGGCGGCGCAGGTCCCTCTGGCGGAGCGCGAGCGTCTCGTCGTCGACGAGATCGGTCTTGTTTAGGATCAGGAGGTCGGCGAAGGCGATCTGGTCGCCCGCGATGTTCTCGCCGCCGGCCGCCTCCGCTTCCTCGCCCATGGCGAGCCAGATGGGATTGTGGAGGGCGTCGACGACCGTGACGAGCGCGTCCAGTTCCGTGCTCTCCCGGAGCCGCTCGTCGAGGATGAAGCTCTGGATGACGGGCGCCGGATCGGCGAGGCCCGTCGTCTCGATCAGGATGCGACGCACTCGCTCGGGCCGCGTCAGGAGACGCTCGATGGTCGAGACGAGATCCGCCCGCACCGTGCAGCAGATGCAGCCGTTGTTGATCTCGATGACGTCCTCATCGACGCCCACGACGAGTTGGCCGTCGATGCCGACCGCCCCGAACTCGTTGACGATGACGGCGGTCCCCTCCGCCCCGTCCTGGGCCAGCAGTTGGTTCAGGAGCGTGGTCTTGCCGGAGCCGAGGAAGCCCGTGAGGACCGTAACCGGGACTTTGCCGTTGGTCTCCGACATCAGACGTACTCCTCGTAAGTCGTGCTGTTTCGAAAGAAAGACTAGGACCGGCGAAGGTCGGTGACCAGCTTGGCGATGCGGCAATTTCCGCCAAACGGGATGCAGATCTCGACAGGTCCGCCGACGTGCTTCAGGCGTGGACAAATCCTGCCTACCGAATACGCAAGTCAGCCTGGTCGGACTTTGTCTCGACGTTCCGCGCCGGGCCTTGGAAACGCTGACGATAGTCGCCCGGGGCGATCCCAAAGTGGCGCAGGAAAGCGCGGCGAAGGGTGTCGGTCGATCCGAATCCGCATCGGTGAGCGACCTGTTGGATGCTCGTCGTCCCGGTTTCGAGGATACTGCGGGCGGCCTCGACACGCGCCGCCTCGACGTACCGGGCCGGGGTCGTATGCAGTTCCTCCCGGAAGAGGCGCATCAGGCTTCTCTCGCTCATGGCTGCCCGATGGGCGAGACGCGCCAGGGAGAGATCCTCGGACAGGTTGGCGAGGATGAAATCGGATATCCCGCCGAGTTGGGATTGCTCGGTGAGTTGGGCGCGGAGGTGCACGCTGAACTGCGATTGCCCTCCCGGTCGGCGCAGGAATACGACAAGGGCCCGTGCGACGGCGAGCGAGACGCCGGATCCACAATCCTGCTCGATGAGGGCGAGCGCGAGGTCGATGCCCGCGGTGACGCCGGCCGAGCTGTAGACGTGCTCGTCCCGCACGAAGATCCGGTCGGGTTCGACATGGACCCCCGGGTAGCGTGCCGCCAACGCGCCTGCGTATTGCCAGTGCGTGGTCGCGCGCCGGCCTTCCAGGAGGCCGGCAGCGGCCAGGATGAAGGCCCCGTTGCAGATGGAGGCGATCCGGCGCGTCGTCGGCGCCTTTTCCAGCAGCCAATCCCTCAGGGCGAGGTCCTGCGTCTCGTCCTGGACGTCGGGGCTGCCCACGACGAGAAGGGTGTCGAAAGTCTCGCCCGCCTCGCCGATGAGCCGGTCCGGAAGGATGCGGAGCCCGGACGATGCGCGGATCGGGCCCGGGGCGGTGCCGAGCAGGGAGACCGCGTAGCTGACCCCTGCATCAGGGATCCGGCCGACCTGCGAGAACGTATCCACCGGACCGACGATGTCGAGGGACTGGGACCCGCCCGGGGCGACGATGCCGACGTTGATCACGCGACGTTCGAGTTCTTGCATCGCGTCTGCGGTCCCGGGACATGGGCGGTTCAATGGTGTCGGCCGGGGAAGCCGATGGCGAGGCGACCGGACGCGTGACCCCGCCGCACGGAGACCGGGCGGCGGGGGATGGTCTGTCAGAGACGCGCAGTATTGGTCTCGCGCAGCAACAGGGCCCCGACGACCGCGGTGACGGCGGCGATGACCACCGTATACCAGAGGCCCGCGAAGACATCGCCGGCGCTTACCACCATCGAGGCGGCGATGAGCGGGGCGAAGCCGCCGATCCAGCCATTGCCGAACTGCAGCGCGACCGACACGCCGCTGTAGCGGATATGGGTCGGGAAAAGTTCGACCAGCATGGCCCCGAGAGGGCCGTAGACCATGGTCGCCAGGAAGACGAGGACGAACAGCAGCGCCACCATCATCGGGGCGTTGACCTGGGCCGGATCCGCCTTGAGCGGCAACCCAGCCTCGACGAGGGCGGCCTTCAGGACCGGCTCGTCGAAGCCATCGTACGTGCGTTCGCCGAATTGCACGGTGAAACGGTCACCCGACGTGACGGTATACGGCACGGCATAGGCGGTCAGGAACGACTTGGCTTTCGAGCAGGGGGTGGTTTTCGCAGGGGAGAACAGCTGCGTTACGACCGATTGCTCGGCGATGCATTCGGGCCCCCGTAGCGCCACCGTATGGCTTGCCCGGAACGTCGCGAGGCGAGGATTGCCGTAGGTCATCAGCCCGTTGAAGATCGGGATGAACAGGATCGCCGACAGGGCGCAGCCGGCGACGATGATCCACTTGCGGCCGATGACGTCGGACAGCCAGCCGAAGACAACGAAGAACGGGGTCGCCAGGACGAGCGCGACCGTCAGGTAGATGTACGCGGTGCTCGCATCGAGCCGCAGCGTGTTGGTCATGAAATACAGGCTGTAGAAGTGGCCGGTGTACCAGATCACGGCCTGGCCCGCGACGGCACCGAAGATCGCGACGAGTACGATACGCAGGTTGCGCCTCTCGCCGAGGACTTCCTTGATCGGGTTCTTGGAGGTCTTGCCCTCCGACTGCATCTGCTTAAAGACCGGGGATTCATGCAGCTTGAGCCGGATGTAGAGCGAGAGCAGCAGCAGGCCGAGGGACCCGACGAACGGGATGCGCCAGCCCCAGGAGGCGAAGGCTTCGGGCGACATAGCGTTGCGGCACACGAGGATGGCGAGGAGCGAGAGCAGGAGGCCGCCGGTCGCGGTGATCTGGATCCAGCTCGTGAGGAACCCGCGACGTCCGGGTGAGGCGTGTTCCGCCACGTAGGTGACGGCGCCGCCGAACTCGCCGCCGACCGCCAAGCCCTGCAGCAGGCGGAGGGAAACCAGGATGACGGGGGCCCACCACCCGATCTGCGCGAAGGTCGGCAACAGGCCGACGACGGCCGTCGCCAGGCCCATGATCAGCATGGTGATGAGGAAGGTGCGCTTGCGGCCGACGACGTCGCCGAGGCGGCCGAACACGAGGGCGCCGAACGGCCGGAGAACGAACCCGGCCCCGAAGGTGGCCAGCGACGCCAGGAAGGCCGCAGTCTCATTGCCGGGCGGGAAGAAGAGCACCCCGAAGAAGGCGGCGAGGCTTCCGTAGATGAAGAAGTCGTACCATTCGAACACGGTGCCGAGGGCGGCGGCCAACACGACGCGGCGGGTGCCGGCCGGATCGTGGATGCCGGGGGCCGGTGGGTGGAGTGCGGAGCCTTGGCCGCCGATTGGAGTGATGGCACTGGTCGACATCGGTATCCCCTCGTCGTTCGGGTTTCAGGCGTTGGATGAAGCGCGCATTCCCGGGTCGGCCCCGAGGTCAGCGGGACGCGTGGCGGGCCAGGAACTCGCCGAGGACCGCGTTGAAGGCGTCCGGCTGCTCGATCATCGGGAAGTGCGCGGCATCGGCGACCACGGAGAGCACGCTCCCCCGAATGCCGTCGGCGAGCGCGCGGGACTGGGCCGGCGGCGTGATTGCATCCTCGGCGCCGACAACCACGAGAGTCGGGACCTTGATCGCGGAAAGCTCAGACCGGCTGTCGCTGTCATTGAGGGACCGTATTGCCGCGCGCGCGACATGGTCGGGGGTCTGGACGACCTCGTTCTTCGCCCATTCTACAAGCGAGGCGGAGGCGCAAGCGGCGAAGGACCTCTCGATCACGTTCTGGCTCGCCTTGGCGACGCCGACGTTGGCGATGGCGGCAAGGACGTTCTCGACCTTCACGTCGGGTCCGAGGCCGTGCGGCGTCGCGCCGACCAGCACCAGGGTGGTGACGCGGTCTGGGTTCCTTAGGGTGAAGCGCTGGGCAATCGTTCCGCCCATGGACAGTCCGACCAGGACGCACGATCCGATGTCGAGGGCATCCAGGACCCGTTCGACGTCCGCCACGAACGCGTCGATGGTGTAGTGCCGGTCAACCGGATGCGGGGAGACGCCATGGCCCGGCAGGTTGACGCGGACGACCCGCCGATCCTGCGAGAACGGCGCGACCTGCTCCTTCCAGAACTCGGCGGTGGTCGTGAAACCATGCACGAAGACGATCGCGGGTCCCTGACCCGTGATCTCTACGACGCTATCCCCAATCAGTCGCTGCTCGATCTTCGTCACGCCGATGCTCCGGAGGGTTGCTTGACCCCTGGACACAGCGCAACTCGGAAGCCAGACTGGCGGTGCTCGTATCGAATATTCTAAGTGACTGTTTTTTCAGGGCTAGTTGCCTAGTTTTCATGCTCAGCGCTGCATTGACGAGGACGGAGAAGGGCACGAAGGTCGCATCATTGAGACCCCCGTCGCAGAATTGAGACGTCATGTCCTCACTGCTCGCTTGGCCCGCGGCTGGAACGGACGACGCGCAGATGCTGCGCCTCCTGTTGGACCACGTCTCGGATTGCCTCGTCGCCGTCGACGGCGCCGGGTTGATCGTCCTGATCAACCGCTCCTACTGCGCCCTGCTCGGTGGCGGCGAGGAGGAATTCCTCGGCAAGCACATCACCGAGGTCATCGGGTCCCAGACGCGCCTCCATCTCGTCGCCCAGGGCGACAAGCCGATGTCGCCCTTTCCCCTAGAGGTCCGCGGCCACAAGCTGCTGGCCCGGCAGGTACCGGTCCTGAAGGACGGGAGGCCGGTCGGGGCCATCGGGGTCGCCCTGTTCTCCAGCCCCTCGGCGCTCCGCCGTGCATACCAACGCTTCGAGAGCGCCGTCGCGGTCCCGGCGCCCACGGCGGCCTGGCGGACGAAGTTCGATCTCAGCGACATCGTCGGCGACGATCCTGCGCTGGAGGAATGCAGGTCACGGCTGAGATCGGCCGCCAATACGGACTTCCCGGTCCTGATCGACGGCGAGACGGGAACCGGCAAAGAGCTCGCCGCCCATGCCCTTCACGCCGCGTCGTCCCGATCCGGCGGACCATTCGTCGCCGTCAACTGCGCTTCCATCCCGGCGGAGCTCATCGACTCCGAGCTGTTCGGGTACGAGGGTGGCGCGTTCACCGGCGCGGCGAGCGCGGGCAAGGTCGGGAAGATCGAGCTCGCGTCCGGCGGCACGCTGTTCCTCGATGAGATCGGCGACATGCCGCTTCGCCTCCAAGGCAGCCTGCTCAGGGTGCTGCAGACCGGGGAGATAGTCCGGGTAGGCGGAACCAGGCCGATCCCGGTGGACTTCAGGCTGGCATGCGCCACTCACCGGACGCTTGAGGACCGCCTGGCCGCGGGCGACTTTCGTAGCGACCTGTTCTATCGCATCGCCGTCCTCCGGGTCCGGATGCCCGCCTTGCGTGAACGCGACGACTTCACGATGCTCCTGGGCGCGTTGCTCGGCAGGATCCGCGAGACGAGCGGAGCTCCTGACAGGGAACTCACGGGCCAGCAATTGCACCGCTTGAAATCCCATCGATGGCCCGGAAACGTGCGCGAGCTCGAAAGCGTGCTGGCCCGATATCTGGTGATGGGCGAGATCGAAATCAGCGTGATTCCCGGCGTCGGTCCCGTCGGCGAGCAGGCGCCGACTGGCAACCTGAAGGCGCTTACGGACCGCCAGCGCGCGCAGATGGCCGAGGAAGCATTTACCGGGGCCGGTGGCGATGTCGACGATGCCGCCCGGCGGCTTGGCATCAGCCGGTCCCAATTCTACCGCATACGGTCCAAGGGACGCCGTACGGACCCAGGCTGACATGCGGAGAACACAGTCGAGGACACAGCTTCGGGTCATTCATGGGAGCGGCGACGTCCGCTCCCATGCACCGCAATCCCAAAGCGGACTGGACGAAATTCACCCATCCCGGTCGTAGAGCGGACGAGCGGGTCCCGACCCATGCCAGCCATCCGCACCGCCCTCGGAGATTCTCCAAAGCGGCCGTTCCTGAGCCCTCCGCCAACTTCGGCTCGGAGTGGGAAGCAGACCACGACTCATTGTACAGGTGTAGACGTTCCGCCTCCGAACCAACTCAGGATACAGAAGATCGATGTGGCTTACCAAAAATGGTCATTGGTCGGCCGCCGTTCAGAGTTGGCTCGAAATTGGAAACTGACAGGATGCACCAAAGCTGCTGACAACACGGTGCCAACAGCTTCGCTATAAAGGGGGGCACGGAACAACCGGTGGAAGTCGATCGGCTCCATTGCATCAATCCTCGAGGCGTTCGGCGGACAAGGCTGCAGTGCGCACGCAAGATTGCGGGACATTCCGCAGGGAGGCGGCTCCCTGATCGGGGCTACCGACACGGCTTGATCAGACGACCGGCTGCTTGAGGTTGTAGCCCCGAGGCTTGGTACGCTCGATCGCCGCCGCCGCCCGGACCACGTCCATCTCACCGAGGCTGCGGCCGACGATCTGGAGACCCACCGGCATTCCGTCCGCGTCCAGGCCCGCGCAGACCGAGGCGGCCGGCTGTCCCGTGAGATTGAACGGATAGGTATAGAACACCCAGGTGACGAGGCTGCGGTCCGACAACCGCGCCGGCAGATCGCATCCGGCCGCGAGCGACGAGATCGGCACGGTCGGCGAGAGCAGCACGTCGTAGCGGTCGAAGAAGCGAACCATAGCATCGCGAAGCGCGTAGCGCCGGAACACGCTCTCGTAATAGGCCCGCATCTCCTGCGCGAGGGCGGCATCGAGCACGTCCGCCACGGCCGGGTCGAGGAGATCGCGCTGCTTCTCCAGGACGCCGCGCAGGCGCGTGCCGACGCCGGCATAGAACTCAGCCGTCCAAAGATTGCCAGGATCGCCGTCGAACACGGTCTCGACCTCCTCGACGACGGCGCCTTGGTCGGCCAGCGCCATCGCGGCAGCGCGGGCGATCTCGACCACGTTCCGGTCCGGCCGGGCGTAGCCGAGCGTCGGGCTCCAGGCGACGCGCAGGCCGGCGACGGAAGACTGGACCGCTCCGAGGAGATCCGGAACCGGGCCGGCGACTGAGAACGGGTCACGTGGGTCGTGGCCGGCCACGGCCGTGGTGAGCAGCGCCGCATCCCCGACGGACCGGGCCAGCGCGCCGACATGGGCGAGCGTCGGGGTTGCGGAGGTCGGCCAGACGGGGACGCGTCCGAACTGCGCCTTGAGACCGAAGAGACCCGTGAGCGCGGCGGGGATCCGGAGCGAGCCCCCACCGTCGGTGCCGAGCGCGAATGGGGTGATGCCGGCCGCGACCGACGCCGCGGCCCCGGCGCTCGATCCGCCGGGGGTTTTGGCGAGATCCCAGGGGTGACGGGTGATCCCGGTCAGGGGCGAGTCCCCAACCGGCTTGCAACCGAACTCGCTGGTCGTGGTCTTGCCGATGATGACGGCCCCGTGCCGCCTCAGGCGCTCCACCGAAGGGGCATCGACAGCGGCGACATTGCCCGCCATCGCCCGGGAGCCCGAGGCGAAGGGTTGGCCCGCGATGGCGATCAGGTCCTTCACCGACACCGGCAGACCGTGCAGCAGGCCGAGCGCTCCCCCCTGCATCACCGCCGCCTCCGCCTGCCGGGCGGCGGCGCGGGCTTCCTCCGGCATCAGCACGAAGAAGGCGTTCAGGCTGGACTGGGTGGCCTCGGCCCGGCTCAGGGCCCGCTCGGTCAGCTCGACCGGTGAGACCTGCCGGGTCGCCACGAGACGCCTCATGTCCAGCGCGCTCATGAAGTCGAAATCGCTCATCACGATTCTCCGGGCGAGGTAGCTGCGGAACGGCGCCTCGGTTCGAAAACCGATGCCGGGGCCGAAGCCCACGAAATTCGTGGCTCCGGCGGCGGGATCAGGCGTCGAGGATCGCGAAGGCCCGCACCGGCGAGCCGGAGCCGCCCTTGAACTTCAGCGGAACCCCGAAGAACTGCACCACGCCCTGTCCGACGAGTTCCTCGAGGTTCACCAGCCATTCCCAATGGCTCATGCCGAGTTCGCGACAGAGCCGGTGCTGGGCGAAGATGTCGTCGCTCGGCTTGTCCGTCGAGGGACCCTCGACGCCGTGCATCTTCGAGCCGCGTGCGTGAAGCCATCGCGTGGCGTCCGCCGTCAGCAGCGGGTTCTTCCAGACGGAATCCAGGCTCGGGTAGTTGCGCGCGTGGAAACCGGTGCAGAGCAGCACGATGTGACCGTCGACCCTCACGCCGCATCGTTCCTCGGCCGCCTCCATGTCGGCCACCGTGATGTCGCCGAGATCCGGGATGTGGCGCAGGTCGAAGCACACCGCCTTGCCCATGAATATTTCGAGCGGCATCTCGTCCACGGCCGCACCGTTCGGGTTCACGTGGCGAAACGCGTCCACGTGGGTGCCGACGTGGTCGAGCATCGCGATGAAGTTGGTCTGGAACGTCATCGCGTCGCCGGGGACGCCGAGGTTGAGCGCCTTCGAACTCTCATGGCTCATATGTGTCGTGATGACCGGCCGCTGAAACAGCTTGTGGGCCGGCATGTTATCCTCGATCAGGAGGCTCAGGTCGACGACGCGTTGGGGCATGGCTTGTCCTCCGAATGGGACGTGGGGGATCTTTCGCGCTCCGATGCGGAGTGGAGCGCGTCTCTGTCGACCGTATCGCGGGGCTGGCCGCCCCGGGATCAGGCTGCTTTCTTCTTGCCGAGGAACGCCGCCATGACATCCGGGTCCCGCACCAGGACGGCGCTGGGCCCTTCGCGCTCGACATGCCCATGCGCCACCACGTAGGCGTAGTCCGCGATGGCGAGGGCGTACGAGGCAAGCTGCTCGACGAGAAGAATGCTGAGGCCCTGGCGGTTGAGATCGCGCAGGATGCCGATGAGCTGTTCGACGATCTTCGGCGCGAGGCCGAGGGAGAGTTCGTCGATGAGGAGGAGGTCCGGCTCCGTCATCAGGCCGCGGGCGATGGCGAGCATCTGCTGCTCGCCGCCCGACATGCTGCCGGCCGGTTGCTGAAGGCGCTCGCGCAGGCGCGGAAACAGGGTCAGGGACCGTTCCAGATTGCGTTTGGCCTCGGGCCGCTTCAACCCGCCGTGGACGTAGGCCCCGAGGATCAGATTGTCTTCGACGCTCTGGTCGGGAAACAGCATCCGGCCCTCGGGCACCATCACGAGCCCGCGCGCGACCTTGGCGTGGGCGGCCAGGCGTGTCGTGTCCTCGCCCTTGAACATCACCCGCCCGGCGGCAGGCCGGACGAGGCCGGTGAGGCCACGCATCAGCGAGGTCTTTCCGGCACCGTTGTTGCCGATCACAGCGACGAGCTGGCCGGGCCGGACCGAGAGGCTCGCCGCGCGCAGGGCCGTGGCGGCGCCGTAGCGGACCTCGAGACCCTCGACGGAGAGTAGGGGATCGGGAATGCTCATGCGGCCTCCGTCACGGATGCTTGCACCAGAGGGCTGCCGAAATAGGCCTCGATCACCCGAGGATCGGCCTGGACGACGGAGGGCGATGCGCTGGCGATGATCTGACCGTAATCCAGCACCGTCACGGTGTCGGCCACCGCCATGATCAGGTCGACGTGATGCTCGATCAGCAGGATCGAGACGTCCAGGGCGGCAATCTTCCGGATCATGAGCTCCAGGTCGTCGATCTCCCCGCTGGTGAGGCCGGCGGCCGGCTCGTCCAGCAGGAGCAGGCGGGGCCGGGCGGCGAGGGCCCTGGCGATCTCCAGGCGGCGCTGGTGGCCGAACGGCAGGAAGCGCGCGGCTTCGTTGGCGTATTCGGCCAATCCGACGAGGTCCAAGAGGCCGATTGCGGCACGGCGGCATGCGTCCTCCTCGCGCCGGAAGCCGGGGGTCCGCAGGAGGGCGCCGGCCAAGCCGTAGCGCCGGCGTTGCTCGACCCCGACCATGACGTTCTCAAGCACGCTCATCTCGCCGAACAGCTCGGTGTTCTGGAAGGTGCGGGCGAGGCCGAGCCGGGCGATCCGATGCGGCTTGCGGCCCGCGAGCGGGATGCCATCGAGGCTGAACGAACCTTCGGTGGGACCGTAGAAGCCCGAGATCGTGTTGACGAAGGTCGACTTGCCGGCACCGTTCGGACCGATGAGGGCATGGATCTCACCGGGTCCGACGCGGACCGAGGCCGCCGACAGCGCCGTCAACCCGCCGAAGCGCACGGTTAGACCGTCCGACACCAGTTCGGCCGATCCACGCGCACCGTCCCGCAGGAACTCGGCTGCCGGGGTTCCCTCACGCGGATCGATGCCGCGCGCCACCGGCCGCAGACGGCCCGACAGCTTGCTCAAGGTGCCGAGAATGCCTCGCGGCAGGCCGAACATCACGAGGAGGAGGAGCGCTCCGTAGGCGAATTTCTGCCACTCGGCGAATTGCTGCAGCAGCTCCGGAAGGTAGGTCAGGACGGCCGCGCCAATGACGGGACCGAACGTCGAGGCCGCACCGCCGAGAATGACCATCAGCAGGAAGCGGATCGAATCCGAGAAGGTGAAGATGTCCGGCGAGATGTAGGCGTTGAGGAACGCATAGAAGCTGCCGGCGATTCCGGCGGTCATGGCTGCCACCACGAAGGCCAGGGTGCGGATCGCCGTCACGTTGACACCGAGGCTGCGCGCCGCGGTCTCGCTCTGGGAAACCGCCAGCATGGCGCGGCCATAGGCCGACCACTTGAGGTGATGGGCAAGCAGGGTGACGGCGAACAGGGTGACGGCGAGAACCCCATAGAAGGCGTAGCCCGTCAGCGGGAAACCGAGGATGCTGGGGCCCGGGATGCCGCTCAGGCCCGTGGTGCCGCCGGTCAGCGACTGCCACTCGATCGCGACGTTCTCAACGATGAGACCGAAGGCGATGGTCACCACCGCGAGATAGACGCCCCGAACCCGGACCGTGGGATAGGCCAGGAGGACGCCGAACAGGCCGGACACCACGGCCGCCCCGAGGCTGGCGAACAGGATGTCGAAGCCGAACTGGGTCGCCAGGATGCCGCCCGTGTAGGCGCCGAGCGCGAACAGGCCGGCCTGACCGAGGGAGACGAGGCCGGTGAGCCCGACGAGTACGTTCAGGCCGACGGCGATGATCCCGTAGATCAGGAAGAGCATGAAGAGCCGGAGCTCGTACTCGTTGCCGGCCGTCAGGGGGACGGCGACGAGGGTCAGCGCGAGGAGCACGAAGCCGAGGCGGAAGAGCGCGTTCATACCTTGAAGATTTCCCGCTTGCCGAACAGGCCCTGAGGAAAGGCGAGAAGGACGACGATCATCGAACCGAAGCCGACGATCTCGCGGGCCGCCGTCGAGACGTATCCTTCGACGAATTTCTCCATGACGCCGAAGATCAGGCCGGCCACGACGACGCCGGGCGCGCTGGTGATGCCGCCGATGATCGCGACCGCGAAGCCCTTCAGGCCGAGCAGCACGCCCATCGTGGCGGAGACCTGGATGACCGGCGCGACCAGCACCCCGGCCCCGGCGCCGAACAGGGCGGCGAGCCCGAACGACAGCATCACGATGCGGTTGACGTCGATGCCCATGAGGGAGGCTGCCTGTCGGTTGTGTGCAACGGCCTGCATGGCGCGCCCGACCAGGGTCCGCTTCTGAAGCAGGCGGAAGCCGATCATCGCCGCCACGGCGACGACCGGGATCAGGAGTTCCTGCGGATAGATGCCTGCCCCCCAGATCGTGATGGGCTTCGCGACCCCCGGCGAGGGCAGCGGGCGCGAGAAGCCGCCGAACTGCATCGTCGCCAGCGCCTCAATCATGATGCCCACCGCGATGGTGGTGAGCATCCAGCCGATCGAGGCGTTCGTGCCCGTGAAGGGCCGCACCGCGAAGCGCTCCAGCACGACACCGAAGACCCCTCCGGCGGCGATGGCGAGCAGACAGGCGAGCGGCAGGGGCAGACCGACATCGACGCCGAGCACCGCGAGCACGGCGCCCAGCATCAGGGTGTCGCCATGGGCGAAGTTTACGGCCCTGGCGGCGGACCACATGATATGGAAGCCGAGCGCCACCAGGGCGTAGATCCCGCCGATGGCGAGGCCCGAGAGGGTGTATTGCAGCGCCGTCGTCATGATCCGCTTCCCGCCCATCGCAGCGTGGGTCGACCGGCAACGAAGCGCCGGTCCGCCCCCCGCTCAGTTCGCCTTGCCGTACGGAGTTTGCGCGATCGGCAGCAGCTTGCCGTCGGACCAAACGGTGAGCTTGTAGTCGCGCGGCAGAATTGCGTCTTGGCGCTCGGGGTCCGAGGCGTCGAAGGCCGGGGCATACTTGGCGACCAGCCCGTCATGGCTGACGCCGTACAACCCCTCGCGAACCTTTTTCCAATCGTAGGCGCCGGCCTTCTCGATCGCCTTGGCGACGATGAAGACCGCGTCGTAGGCGTTAGCCACGCCAGAGCCCATCTTGATCTGCGCGGGATCCTTCAAGCCGTACTTGGCCTGGATCTTGTGCCAGAGCGCCTGGCCCTTCGGGTCGAGATCGCCCATGAAGCTGTAGGTCTGCACGACCTCGACGCCGTTGGCGAGCGGCCCGGCAAGCTCACCGAGATTACCGGCGATGCCCCAGGCGCCGATGATCGTCGGCTTGTACCCGACCTTGTCCATCGAGCGCAGGATCTGGTTGCCCTCGCGGTCGAGGGCCCAGAATAGAGCCACGTCCGCGCCGGCATCCCGCGCGCGGATTGCCTGCGGGGTCATGTCCTGATCGTTCCAGTTGAAGGTTTCCGTCGCAACGAGTTGCTTACCGGCCTTCGCGACGGCGTCCTTGACGTCGGGCAGTGCGCCGTTGCCCCAGCCGGTATTCTCGTAGAAGAACGCGATCTTGCCGGTTTTCGAGACCTTCGCAGCCTGCTCGACCAGGAATCGAGCGACCCACTTGTCCTTAGCCGAGACCCGGAACATGTAGTTCGGGCTGCGGCCGTTCTCGATTGCCTGCGTGTTCGCGGCAAGCACGCCGACAAACGGGATACCAAGCGCGTGCACCGGCTCGACCTGCGCGACCGATACGGTAGAGTGATAGCCACCGAGGATTACCACGCACTTGTCCGCCAGGGCGATGCGGCGGGTGTTGTCGACGCCGCGGGGCGGTGCCCCGGCATCGTCGTACTGGACGAAACGCAGCGGCTTACCCAGTACGCCGCCCTTGGCGTTGATCTCTTCGATGGCGATTTCGGCGCCCATCCTGATGGCTTGACCGCCGAAGGCTGCGGGACCCGTGATGGCTGCGGAATTCCCGATGCAGGATTCTTGCTGCGCTAGCACGGACGTCGGCACGCCAAGGGCGATCGGAGCAGCCAGGACGAGGCTGCACAAGTATCTCTGCGCCGTCATGCAAAACTCTCCGATTACCAGATATGCGCCGCTGGATAGCGCTCGCTCCACCCCGAACACCTATGAGATTGGTCACTCGAGGCGGCGATGATCAAAGACCGATTTCCGATACTCACTATAGGAAAAAACTATCGGCACTATCGATAGGCAATAGAAATCGAGGTATGTTGGAAATAACCTTTTGAATTAAATACGAAAATATCTTATCCACGCCCATAGGATAGGCACATTGCTTCCTGGCATAGCATTTGACGCGCGCCTCAAAATTTGCGGATCTCTTGCGTGAAAGCGAGCATGCATGGATCTTCGTCAGCTTCGGTACTTCGTGCAGATTGCGGAGAGTGGGAATGTCTCCCGCGCGGCCGAAGTTCTGGGCGTGGCCCAGCCGTCGCTCAGTCAGCAGATTCGAAATCTCGAAAACGAACTTGGCGCTGAGTTGCTCTTCCGCCACGCTCGCGGCGTCACGCCAACCGAACAGGGCCTGACATTCTACGAACATGCCCGCCGCATCCTGCACGAAGTCGAACGGGCAAAGGACACCGTACGCTCCCAGGCGACGAGCCCGAGCGGACGCATCTCCATCGGCCTGCCGACATCCGCCTGCCGTGGTCTGGCGTTGCCGCTCCACGAGGAAACTGCCAAGGTGCTGCCGAACATCACGCTTCATATCGTCGAGGCGATGAGCGGCACCCTCGACGAATGGATACAGGCCGGTCGCCTCGACGTAGCGCTACTCTACGACCACAAAGCTTTCGAGCATGTGGCCTGGACCGAAATGATGATCGAGGACCTGATGCTCATCATGCCCTCGGGCCACCCGATCGCCTGCCAGGATCAGATCGGGTTCCGGGATGTTTTCCGGCTGCCATTACCGCTCGTGTTGCCTGGACGTCCGAACATCCTTCGCGTTGTAATCGAGCAATTGGCCGCACGCCACGAGGTCACGCCGACGGCAATCGATTGCGAGAGCCTGCCAGCCATCGCGGAACTCGTGCGGTCGAAAAAGTACGCGGCGATTATGCCGCATTTCGCTTTATCTGCGGAGATCGCGCGAGGCGAGATGGTCGCTATCCCAATCGTAGATCCAACACCTTCTTGGCGGCTATCGGTCGTAGTTTCTCAGCGCACGTTAAACGGTCGCGGGAGTGAGGGGGTCGCGAAGGTACTTGCTTCAGTGATCGGGGAACTAGTCGAGAATAATTCATGGCGAGCAAAACTAAAGAATAATGGAAAGCTAAATATTATTTGCTAAGTTTAATTTATATAATTTTGCGCTTTATTTTTGAGTATAGCAATTAAATCTGAAATATATTAATATGGTCAATTTTCGAGAGTGCCTCCGGCCATAATCTTCATTCTCAAGCGAACGCCCGCTTCGTAGATCTCGTTTCTTCAAAACGGACTGGCAAAATTCCACCCGTTACGGACGTTCGGCGCGGGCACCAGGTGTCGGATTTCCACCACTAGGCCGACCGTCCCCGCCGCGGATGGGACTGACTTGTGGCCCAGGCCACGAAGGTCGGGTGACTGCCATGGGACTAAACCGCCAAGCCGGAGTTGTCGTTCGAATGCATTTTCCAAGGTACGCCTGAGCCCACGACGCGGGCATCGGTTACCGCGAACCGGATGCCGCCCGATGACCGAGTCCGCCCCGACGCATGCCCCCAGGGGTCGCAACATCCTGTCGACGGGCATCGCCGGACTCGACGAGATCCTCGACGGCGGCCTGACGCGCGGTCGCCTCTACCTGCTCGAAGGGACGCCCGGGACCGGCAAGACGACGGTCGGCCTCCAGTTCCTTCTCGACGGCGTCGCGCGGGGGGAGAAGGGCCTCTACGTCACCCTGTCGGAGAGCGCCGACGAGCTTGCGTTCGCAGCCGGGACGCACGGGTGGTCCCTCGACGGCATCGAGGTCTACGAGCTCGTCAACGAGCTCGGCCTCGATCCCGACAGCGAGCAATCCGTGCTGCATCCCTCCGAGGTCGAGCTGGGCGAGACCGTACGGGAGGTGATCGACCGGGTCGACAGCCTCAAGCCGCAGCGGGTGGTGTTCGACAGCCTATCCGAGCTTCGGCTTCTCGCCCAGAATCCGCTCCGCTACCGCCGCCAGATCCTCGCCCTGAAGCAGATGTTCGCGTCCAGGCAATGCACCGTCTTCCTGCTGGACGACGGGACCGCCGACGTTCAGCTCCATAGCATCGCCCACGGGGTGATCATGCTGGAACAGGTCCGGCGCGGCTTTGGGGCGGCCCGTAGGCGCCTCGACGTCCTCAAGATGCGCGGCGTCAAGTTCCATGGCGGGCTGCACGACTTCGTCCTGGACACCGGTGGTGTCGAGGTGTTCCCCAGCCTCGTCATCGACGACCATCACGCACAGTTCGACATGACGCCGGCCTCGACCGGCTCGGAGGAACTCGACCTTCTCCTGGGTGGAGGGCTGGCGCCCGCAACCAACACCTTGCTGCTCGGTCCCTCGGGTGTCGGCAAGACCACCACGGCGGTCCGCTGCATGCTTGAGGCCTTGGACCGCGGGGAGAAGGCGACCTACTTCCTTTTCGACGAGGGCCGCCAGACCATGCTGACGCGCGCCAGAGCGCTGGGCATGGACCTCGACGTCCATCTCTCCAGCGGCAGCCTCGTCATCGACGAGATCGAGCCGGCCGAGTTCTCTCCCGGCGAGTTCGCCTGCAGGGTGCGCAACACCGTGGAGACGCGGGGGGCTAGCTTCATCGTGTTCGACAGCCTGAACGCGTACATCCACGCCATGCCGGGCGAGGAGTACCTCATCCTCCAGATGCACGAGCTCCTGAACTACCTGAACCAGAAGGGGGCCACGACCCTCCTGGTCCTCGGTCAGCACGGCGTGATCGGCGACGTCCGGTCGGACATCGACTTGAGCTACCTTAGCGACGGCATCCTGCTGTTCCGGTACTTCGAGGCCAACGGTGCGGTCCGGACCGCCCTGTCGGTGGTGAAGAGCCGGGTCAACGCCCACGAGCGCACCATCCGGGAACTCAAGCTTTCCCCAGTAGGCCTCCAGGTCGGCGCCGCCCTCTCCGACTTCCAGGGCATCCTGTCCGGATTGCCGACCTACGACGGCAAGGTCGCGCTGATCCCGGGCGCCGCCGAGCCGGCGCCGGCGATATGACCCCGGCATCCGTTCCCGATGGCGAAAGCGTCCTGATCCTCGCCCCGCGTGGACGCGACGCGGTCGTGATGGCGCAACTTCTCGGCAGGTCCGGCGTCGGCGTCACCGTCTGCGCCGACGGCTCCGAGTGGCTCGACAGCCTCCATTCGTCCGCCGCCACCTCCATCGTGACCGAGGAGGCGCTCCTCGACGTCGACGCGGCATCACTGGACGCCTGGGTCTCGTCCCAACCACCATGGTCGGACTTCCCGTTCATCATGCTGGCGACGGGGCAGGTCGGTCGGCGCACCGCCCAGGCCGCTTCCGTGATCGAACGCCTTGGCAACGTTGTCCTGCTGGAACGCCCGATCAACGCCGAGACGCTCCTCAGTGCGGTCTCCTCGGCTCTCCGTGTTCGAAGGCGCCAGTACCAGGCCCGGCAACACATCCAGGAACGCGAGGAGGCCCAGGGGCGCCTGCACGTCGCGAACGAGACCTTGGAGCGTCGTGTCGAGGAACGCACGCGCGAGGTCGAGGCGGCGCGCGAGACCCTGGCCTTCGCGCTCGATTCCGCCGGCATGGGGTCGTGGGATCTCGACCTCGTCAACGACACCACCCGCCGCTCCCGCAGGTACGACGCGATCTTCGGCTACGACACGCCTGTCTCGTCGTGGGGCAGGGCCACGTTCCTGGCCCACGCCGTTCCGGAGGATCGCCCCCTGGTCGAGACCGCCTTCGCGAAGGCGGTCGAGACCGGGACCTTGGACCTGGAATGCCGGATGTCACGGACCGACGGTGCGATCCGCTGGATCGCGGCCAAGGGCAAAACCGAATACGGCGACGACGGGAGCCCCGTCCGCATGGCCGGCATCGTCGTCGACAGGACCGACCAGCGGAACACCGAGGAGGCGTTGCGGCAGGCCCAGAAGATGGAGGCCATCGGCCAGCTGACCGGGGGCGTGGCGCACGATTTCAACAACCTGCTCACGGTCATAGTGGGCGGCCTCGACATGATGCTGCGCAAGCCGGAGAACACAGAACGCGTCGTCCGCCTTGCGGAGGCCGCGATGAATGCCGCGCGGCGCGGCGAGCAGCTCACGCAGCAGCTTCTCGCCTTTTCCCGCAGGCAGATGTTGCGCCCACAGACCATCAACCCGAACCGCCTTCTCTCCGAATTCAAGCCGCTGGCCGAACGGGCGGCGGGAGGCGCCGTGGAACTCCTGCTGGAACTCGACCCCACCATCGACCCGATCCGGATCGACCCGGCGCAGTTCGAGGCGGCGGTGCTCAACCTCGTCGTCAATGCCCGCGACGCGATGGAGGGGGGCGGCTCGCGGATCGTCGTGCGGAGCAGGAACGTGCATCTCGACACCGCGGCGGTGGCCGACAGGGGCGTCCCGCCGGGAGCCTATGTCGAGGTCTCGGTGACAGACCAGGGCAGCGGGATCTCTTCGGAGACCATAGCTCGGGTGTTCGAGCCGTTCTTCACGACCAAGGAAATCGGCAAGGGGACAGGTCTGGGCCTGTCGCAGGTCTACGGCTTCACCCGCAGCGCCGGGGGCTTCGTCGGCATCGAAACGGAGCTTGGTGCCGGCACCACCTTCCGCCTCCTGTTCCCCCGCTCCGCGGAACCGGCCGGCGAAGAGGCAGGCTCCGGCAGTGGCAACCTTCCGCTGCGCCGGGCAACGGAGGGCGATACCGTGCTGCTGGTCGAGGACGACGAGCAGGTACTCGGCATGGCCGTCGAGAGCCTGGAGGAGCTCCACTACCGCGTGGTCGTGGCCCGCAACGCCGCCGAGGCCCTCGTCCATCTCCAGGGTGTCGCGCGGATCGATATCCTGTTCTCCGACGTGATGATGCCCGGCGGCATGAACGGGTCGCAGCTTGCCGTCGAGGCCCAGCGCCTCCGGCCGGGCCTCAAGGTCCTGCTGACCTCGGGGTACGTCGCCAACCTCGAAGAGGGCCAGGTGATCGGGCGTGGCGACCTTCCCGTTCTCAACAAGCCTTACCGGCGGGATGAGCTCGCCCATTCGCTTCGCGTCGTCCTCGGTGGGAAGCGTACCTAGGCAAAGGTGGAGAGGCGGCGGGTCGTCCTCATCCCCAGCCATGCCCCCGCCTGGCAAAGCCTCGAATGCCTCATGGCGCGATCCGGCGCGTATGGGTACGCTCGTCGCGAATCCGTACTCTGGACATCGGGACGGGAAGAAGGTTGGCGTGACGACGCCCCGCCCGGCAACTCGCCGGGGAAGGGTCGCCGCGCGAGGGGAGGCTGGGTGAACGTGGCTGACGGAACGCGGGATACCGAGGCCGCGGACCGCGCCTCGGAAGGCTCCGCCTTCCTGTCCGGCAACACCGGGATGGGTGCGTTGCTGCGAGCCCACGATTGGTCCACGTCCCCGTGACCTGACCGGTATTTTGAACCGAGCCAATTGAGAGGCTACTGCATGGCGGCAGCCATGGGTAGCCGGAAGGCCAGATCTGGGAAGGTGACAGGCGCGGGGGGCCGGTAGCCCAACGAGGAGTGCGGCCGGACGCGGTTGTATGTGTTCTGCCATAGACCGATCACGATCTGAGCTTCTTTCAGTGAGTAGAAGATCTCCTGGCGCAGGCACTCGTCCTTCAGCTTGCCATTGAAGCTCTCACAGTAGCCATTCTCCCAGGGGGATCCTGGAGCGATGTACTGGATCTGTGATCCGGTCTTGGAGACCCATTTGCGAAGCGCCTTCGAGATCATCTCCGGCCCGTTGTCGCAGCGGATGTTCTCCGGGATGCCATGGAGACACATCGCGTCGGCCAGGGCCTCGATCACGCCCAGGCTGTTGATCCGCCGTGCCACCTTCAGCGCGAGACAAGCCCGGCTGTGCTCGTCGATCAGCGTCAGGATGCGCAGGCTTCGACCGTCATGGGTGTAGCCTTGCACGAAGTCGAAGCTCCAGACGTGATTGCGATGGAGCGGCCGCAACCGCACGCAGGAGCCATCGTTCAGCCAAAGACGGCTGCGCGGCCGATGCTTCCGCGGAACCTTGAGCCCCTCACGACGCCAGATCCGCTGAATCCGATCCTTGCCCATCTGCCACCCGGCTGCCTGCAGCAGCGCGGTGACGCGGCGGTAGCCGTAGCGCCCGTACTCGGACGCGAGGGCGACGATGGCGCGGGTCAGCGCATCCTCGTCGGCCAGCACGGTAGGCACGTAGCGTTGCGTGCCCCGATGCTGGCCAACGATCCGGCAGGCATGGCGTTCTGAGAGACCATATGATCTTCCCCCGGTTCCACGGACACGGGGTTTAGCTCGCATTCCGTTCGGCTTGCTCGGGCGTGATGTAGCCGAGAGCCGAGTGGATGCGCTGCCGATTGTAGTAGCCTTCGATGTAGGCGAACAGGTCGCGTCGGGCCTCGTCCCGGGTCGCCCATCGTCGCTGGTGGACGAGTTCGACCTTGAGGGTGTGGAAGAAGCTTTCCATCGGGGCGTTATCGTAGCAGCATCCTGTCCGGCTCATGGAGGGCGTCGCCTTCATGCCGACGAGCAGCTTTCGATAGGCCTCGGCAGCGTATTGGCTGCCGCGATCCGAGTGACAGATGAGGCCGGCCCTCGGTCGCTGACGTTGAGTGGCCATCATCAGGGCCGCCGACGTCAGTTCGGTCCGCATGTGCTCGCGCATGGACCAGCCAACGATCTTGCGGGTGGCGAGATCGAGGACGGCCGCCAGGTAAAGCCAGCCTTCTCCGGTCGGCAGGTAGGTGATGTCCGCCAGCCAGACCGTGTTGGGTAGCGCGGCGGAGAACTGCTGCTTCAGGAGGTTGGGCGCGATCGGCAGATCGTGACGGCTGTCGGTCGTGCAGGGCCGGAATCGACGTCCTGCCAGGGCTCGGATGCCATGACGGCGCATCAGGCGCTCCACCAGCCCACGACTGGTCGTTCGCCCCTCTGCGCACAGGACGGCATGGACCCGAGGCGAGCCGTAGCGCTTCTGATGCCCGACATGGATTCGGCGGACGTCGTCGAGAAGGCGACGGTTGGACGCCGACCTCGCACTCTCGGGACGCGATCGCCAGTCGTAGTAGCCGCTATGAGAGACTTCGAGCACGCGGCACATGAGACGCACCGGCCAGGTGCTCGCATGCTGCTCAATGAAGGCGAACGTCACTTGGGCATCTCCGCAAAGATGCCGATCGCTTTTTTTAGGACGTCGCGCTCCATGCGCGTCCGGTCGAGTTCACGCCGCAGACGGGCGATCTCGGCCGCCTGGTCGGAGGGGGAAGCCACCGAACTTGCGGATGCGGCTCCCAGTGAACCTGCTACCCGCGGCGGTGGGGAGCCACCCATCAGCCCCGTGCGCCACTGCCTCAGCATCGAGGGTTGGATCCCGAGTTCGGCCGCGATCTGCGTCTGCGGGCGGCCGCTGCTCTCCAGCAGCGCCACCGCCTCGCGTTTGAACTCCGGGGTGAACTCGCGTGTCGTCTTGGCCATCAAACACCTTCCCCGCCCGCAAGGAGCGTATCAGAGGTGTCCGTGGAACCGGGGGAAGATCATCCACGCCATCACCGCCTCGGTGTCCACGACCTGCCTCGTGCGCTTCGACAACAACCGCTACTCGGTCGCCGCCTCGACCATCGGTCGGCCGGTCGAGGTGCGGGCCTACGCCGGGCGCATCGAGATCCGGCAGGACGGGCGCATCGTCGCCGAGCACGAGCGCGCCTTCGGCCGGGATCAGACCGTGTTCGATCCCTGGCACTACGTCCCCGTGCTCGCCCGCAAACCCGGCGCGCTCCGGAACGGCGCACCGTTCAAGGACTGGGTGTTGCCTGCCGCCCTCAACCGGGACCTAAGCCAACCGGTCAGGTCAGGGGCACAAAGCCAGAAGACAGTCCGAATAGCGAATGATACCGCGCTCCAAGAAAAGTAGCGCAATTTCGTTGACAAAAACAGATCCAGGCTTCATATTATGTAGCAGAAAGATCGGGCAAACGAGAAACCATGATGACGGAGGCCGCCTACGTCGATATCGAGCCTTGAGATCGGAGCCGTTGCACCCGCCCCGGCCTTTATCCCGACTGCTTCCCTCTTCCTGTTTGGTCTCGGAGGTACCTCGGAGGCGGCCGCAGCAAGGGCCGCAAACAGGTCTTACAGATCCTAGAAGGACCTCGGCATATGACGAAGAAAGAACTCGCGCTTTATGGAGAGCTTATGTTTGGGCCGCGCTTCCAGCCCCGCCTGGCAGCCATCTTGAGCCACTTCCGAGGCAAGCCCATTGCCTCGGCGCAGGTCTCTCAGTGGCTCGCGGGCCCTGATGGACAAAGGGACCCGCCAGACTGGCTAGATCCACTCGTCGTCCGTGCGGCCATCCAGATGCGCCACGACCTCCTCGCCCGCGCGGAAACCCTGGAGGCAATGAACACAAAGCATTTCTATTCGGAAGTGACGAAGCACGGGTTCATGGGAGGTCCTTGGAAGGGCGTCCGCGACGACGATTACGTCGACCCAGAAGCAACCGTGAAACTACCGACTAATTCCAACTGACTCGCCCTATCACTCAACCAAATTGCCGGCTGCACCAACCACCGATCCTGCCAACTGGTACACCGACGCCACCACGCCCAATACCGGGGGCCGCAACGGGGCCCAAACCCCCACCAGCAATCGCAAAGAGATCCTGATGGCCAATTCGCCGACACCCAACCTCGATCGATACAACGCCATGCCGCCGGCCCTTGGTGAGCTTCGGCTGACGCTCCTATTATTCGGCGCTTGTGCGTTCCACGACGCCATGGGTACGACTTACTATAGTCGTGTCCGCGAGGCTATGGTCCACCAAGCAAGGGCCGCAGTCAGTGCTTCGATTTGTCTTAGCCCGGATCTGGTCCGAGACGCTGTCATGTCAATGCGCACGGTCAACTGCCCAACGATTTTCGAAGAGGTGGAAGCTGCCCTCGCGCTGGCTGCGGAATTCGACGATAGATACTTATTCCCGGAGCCAAAGGCACAAATCAATCTCCCTAGGAGCCCGTACGAGTAACGAGCTTACATCGTGGGATGAGCGTCGAAGTCTAGGCGGACAAGCGTGTCGGTTTTGGGCCCAGTGCCGGGCCTTTGCTAATTTGAGGAGATTGTGAACGGTGCAGATCATTGCCCCATCACGCCGAAATTGGTCGAGCCGGCGTAGCAGGATCTGGGGGTAACCCCGGGCCTGTTTAAGCTACCCGAACACCGGCTTGATGACCTGCTTCCTCAGGCGGTCGCGGCTCCGGTAGCCAGCCCGCCTCCACTGCGCTGCCATCCCACCCATCAGGGGCGTCTTCGTCATGATCCATCGCTTGCACGGGTTAAACCGGTCGACTACGGCCCGTGAGCTAGGTCTGAAGGTCACCTGCAGCAGTCGGATCCCGCCCAACTCTTCGCGAATTCCCCGTCGGGGAGGACCGGTTGCCCCGTTACCTCGCCCAGAAGCTCCCACTTAGCTTAGGGTCAGATTTCCTCTTCTTGGTTTTCGGGGCGGCTGTGGCCTGCCCCCTGCAAAGTGGCTCTTCGCCAAGTTTGGTGGATTGGATTGTTGGTAGGGATGCCGGGAGGTGGCGCCTGGCTGAACCGGGCGGGGGTTCTCAGATCAGGGCATGACCCTTCTCTGTCACATCCCCAATCGTTGCCTTCTCCACGTCAGGCGTGAGGAGAGCACTGCCCTTCGCATTACCGCTCAAGCGAAGCGCGATCATGCGCGTTGACCACGCTGTCGTACGGTCAGCCGGTCGGTGCATAGTCGTTATCACTGGCATCCCGCCGACCTGCCGACGAGCGGTCAGGAGGTGCGTCTGACCCTCACGATCCGACGTTTCTACTGCCACGATTCTGCTTGCGCGCATTGAATCTTTGCCGAGCGTCTTCCTTGCCTTCTCGACCGTCACGCTCAGAGGACCCGCCGGCTGGCCAACGCTCAGGTTCGGACCGCGCTGGCGCTCGGTGCCGCACCCACCGCCCGGCTGGCGGCGGCGCTGGGGTTCGGCATAGCGGGGATGGTTGTCGCCCCTGCGACGGGGTTCGTGTCCATGGGAATCGTCAACGCCTTCGCCTTTGCGACGGGCAGGATGATCCCGACCGCTTCCGATCGAGGCGCAGCCTCGGGACGCTCCATCGGCTTGCGCCTGCAGACGCCGCAGCACCCGGTCGAACACGCCGGCCGTTCAGGACCTGGCGGTGATCCTCCGCTGGCCGGCCCGTGCGCAGCTTCTGCGGAAGCAGCAACGGATCGATCTGCCCCCACTGCGCATCAGTCAGTTCGAAGCGTCGCACCTCCACAACATGGGCACCGTCACCTAGCCTGTGAACCCTTTGCAGATACGCCCTAGTCTGGTTCTGAATGTCGTACGGCGTATCACCCCCCATGGGGGATGAATGGACCTCCCATGTGGGATCCATTGGGTCAGGGCATCGATGCCAAATTTATTTGCATGCCCCGTAAAGGCCCCTGGATGACCACCAGGGCAGTCTGACCTGTCCAGGGTCACAGAGTGAAGGTCACCCGAAACTCATGGAGATCCCATGGGAGAAAATGGGCTTCTCATGGGCACTACATGGGAGGGGGTAGGGCAAGTCTCGCGTTAACTGCAGACGTTAAGGCTAGGCCCCTTCGACGACTGGCGAAATGCCAGCGACGCGCGCACGTTTGAGTGGTTCGCGGCCGCAGAGGTGCCGTCCGCGGGCATGGCGCCCTCTCACACCGTGCGGACTATGCCCCCCCAAATCGACCTGCGCCCTGATCGGGCGCTCATGCACAACTGGCGCGCCCGTCGCGCCGCGCTGGCAGCCTGCGGCCTGATCGGCCTCGGGAGCCAAGCTCACCAGAACGCGGTCGCCAGCATCATCGCCTCGGCCGCCATCGCCGCAGAGACTTCCCAGGAATACGTGTCCTTCTCCCGTCGCAAGGAGTGGTACGCGGGGCGAGACAACGGCGACCTGACATACACGAACGTCCTCGCCGGCATCGACATCCTCAGTCACGAGGGCCTCATCGAGGAGCAACGCGCGCTCCCGAATGACCACCTAGGGACCGGCCGGCAGAGCCGCTTTAAGGCCACGCCACTTCTCCTCGACCGTCTCGGAGATGCCCGCTTCGAGGACATCGTCCCGGCATCGTGCCTAGTGATGCGCGACGAGGACGGCCGCTATATGCCCCTACCTAGAACGGAGCAGGCCCGCCGCATGCTCCGCGCCACCGAGGCGGTGAACGAGGGGCTTGCCTCTCTTGACGTCCGTGTGAGGCCCGACGCGGATCCCGAGGACTGGCAGTTCGGGCGGCATCACATCAAGGCACGCAAGATCAAGGGTGGCGTCGAGACGTGGGGATGCGTCCTCCCGACGTCGGTGCCCTACGTCCTGCGGATCCTGGGCCGGGGCCTGATGGACTGCCACGGACGCCTGTATGGATGGTGGCTCGGCCTGCCCAAGGTCCGGCGCCTCGACCTCCTCCTCGACGGCCAGGAGGTCGAAGAACCGGACTACGAATTCATTCACATGCAGCTTCTCTATGCCATGGCCGGGCAGGTACTCATCGGGGATCCTTACGTCACTGGCGCCCACCCCCGCACGGAGAACAAATTGGTCCTGAATATCGCCATCAACGCTTCAGGCGGCAGGGCAGGGGCGGTCTCGGCCGTCATGAACCACAAGGGCTGGGAGGGCACGCGCGAGTACACCGAGGCGGTCTACGACGCGGTCACCAGGAGGAACGCCCCCATCGCCCAGTACCTCGGTTCGGACGCCGGCATACGCCTAATGGGGATCGACAGCCGCATGGCCGTGGAAGTCCTCAAGGGGTGCCGCAAGGCCGGTATCGCGGCACTGCCGGTCCACGACTCCTTCATCTGCCCCAGGGGAAAGAGGGGTCAGGTCGAGGCGATCATGCAGGAAGTGCTGGACGTGACGCGCATCAGGATTTCCCCTTCAGCATCAAAGGGATCAGTCCAGAAGGTTCCACATATGGCCCCCGTGGGGCCCGCCGCTCCGGCGGCGTCTCCTCCCGTCTCTGCCCCTGTCGTGACCGCTCCCGGCCCTCGTCCCCTCCGCTGGGATCCTGATTTGCGGCTTGAGGCGATGATCGCGTACCAGATCGGGTGCGCTCGCGCGGAAATGGCTCACGACCGTCGCCAGGGCATTTTTACGTCATGGACTGAATTGGAGACCGCCGCTCGTCGTATCGCCAAATCGGTGTGTGCGGACGAGAACGCGACTGGCATACGCGCATTCCCGGTCAACATCGTCCCTGACCGTCCTGGGGGTAACAAGATGCCCTCCCCAAAAGGGGGGCGTAGCCGCAAGGTGACCCCCTCCCGGGGCAAGGGCCGGAGGCCTCGGGTTACCCTCACCGAGGTCAGGGCGTAGCCTCCGGGACAGCCTCGCAGGATATGGGCCGGAGGCCTCAGGGAAGCCCCGCAGGGATAGGGGCGTAGCCTCCGGGCCGCCCTTTCCATTGCAGGGGCTGGAGGCCTGAGGATAGCCTCCTAGAGGATCAGGGGCGTAGCCAACGAGACAACTTTTTCCTTCCGGGACCGGAGGTTAGGTCGCTTCGCACCTTGTAGAATGCGAGCGAATTCGCTACCTTTTTGATTGTCTCCGCATGGGACGGGCGTTGCACCTCAACCCCCGAAACCCCGTCCCCCGTACCCCGGAGGGCGGGGTTTCTCGTTTGTCCCTTGCCAGCGTTGGGGACACCATCTTCCCATGCACGCCGGCATCCCCCTTACCCCATCCCTCCCTGCCTCGAAGGCGTCCCGTCGCGATGCGGACCGGGCGAGGAAGCGTGCGGCGAGACAGGCCATTCGCGAGGCTGGCGCCCCCGATCCGCGTCAACTTGATGCCGCTATCGTCGACGCGCTTAGGGACGCACTCCTTGCCTCCGCGAGCTCAGGTGGGACCCGGCCTGGGGAACGTCTGGTCGCCAGCGTCGTGGACGCTCGGGAGGTCCTCCGCCTCGCCCTGCGTGGTCTCCGGGGACGCGAGAGCGGTGGCGTGCCCCTCCAGACCGAGGCCATACGAGCGGCTCTCGTAGCCCGTCTCGCGCCCCCTCACGACGTGTCAGGGGCGTAGCCCACGTGGCACCCCCATCCCCGTTGGGATGTTGCGTGCCCCGTCCCTCACCCCCGCACGATTTAATGCAGGGGCATCCCCGGTGCGGTCTCGATGCCCAGCCTGCCGGAGGACCTGGGGCACCCCGGGATCGTCCGTTGCACGGCACCGGGGCAGGATCCCATTCGTGCGCTGGTCCGCACCACCTCGCCCTCCCTGAACCCTTCCTGTGTGGGTGACGGGAGGGCATCCCCCCGGGGTGCCCCCGGGT
>NZ_VRVC01000046.1:0-34239 GCF_008040005.1 Methylobacterium sp. WL19 | reverse complement strand
GGCGCGGCGAGGTCGGCCCGCGCGCCGAGGCGCGCCTCCGAGGCGGCGACGGCGAACTTGTTCCAGGGGCAGACCGCAAGGCAATCGTCGCAGCCGAAGACGCGGTTGCCGATGGCCTCGCGGAATTCGGGGGCGATCGGCCCTTCGTGCTCGATGGTGAGGTAGGAGATGCAGCGCCGCGCATCGAGCTGGTAGGGGGCGGGAAACGCGGCGGTCGGGCAGATGTCGAGGCAGCGCCGGCAGGAGCCGCAACGGTCGGCCTCGGGCAGATCCGGCACGAGATCGGCGGATGTGTAGATCGCCCCGAGCAGGAGCCAGTTGCCGTGCTCGCGCGAGACGAGGACCGTGTGCTTGCCCTGCCAGCCGAGGCCCGACGCGGCGGCGAGCGGCTTCTCCATCACCGGCGCGGTATCGACGAAGACCTTCACCCGCACGTCGCCCTTGGCGGAGAGGTAGCCGCCGAGCTCCTTCAGCTTGCCCTTCACCACATCGTGATAGTCGCGGCGCTGGGCATAGGCCGCGATGGCGCCGCGATCCTTCAGGGCCAGCAGCGAGAGCGGATCGACCTCGGGGCCGTAGTTCATGCCCAGCATCACGATGCTGCGAACGCCCGGCCACAGGATCGACGGATCGGCGCGCTGGTCCGCGCGCTCCACCATCCACTCCATCCCGCCGTGATGCCCGGCGGCGAGCCAAGCGGGCAGCCGCTCGCGCAGGGCCGGCGCCGCATCGGGGGTGGTCACCCGCACCGCGTCGAAGCCGAGATGCCGGGCGCGGGCCTCGAGCGCCTGCCTCAGCGCATCGCCGGAGAGAATTTTGCGCTGCTCCCGGCGGCCGGCCGCCTGCTTGCCCTCTGCCCGGAACTGGCCCGAAGGGGAGTTCAGAAATCGAGATCCGCGTAATGATCCGCCGGGGCCATGCCCGGAACCCGGTCCGCCAGCAGCGTCCGGAAGGAGGGGCGCGATTTCAGCCGCGCGTACCAGTCCCTCGCCGTCTCGTCCTCGTCCCATGGCACGTCGCCGAGATAATCCACGCAGGAGAGGTGAGCCGCGGCCGCGAGATCCGCATAGGTCAGATGGTCGCCGGCGATCCATTTCCGGCGGGACATCAGGTAGCCGATGTACTTCATATGGTAGCGCACATTGGTGCGCGCCGCACGAATGGCATGCATGTCCGGCGGACCGCCGCCATTGGCGCTGGTCATGAAGCGCTTCGAGATCTTCTCGGTGACGAGATAGCCGGTCACCTCCGCATCGAACTTCACCAGGAACCAGTCGAGCAGGCGGCGGACCTCCACGCGATCGGCGGTGGCCTCCGGCAGCAACCGGCGCCCGGACAGGCCGAGGCCGCGGGTCTCGTCCAGATACTCGGCGATGATGCCGGCCCCCGGCACGGCGAGCCCGGTCTCCTCCACCAGGACCGGCGTCGTCCCGGCCGGATTGATGAGGAGGAAGGCCTCGCGCCGGTCCCAGACCCGCTCTTCCACGAGTGCGGGCTCCATGCCCATCTCGCTGAGCACGAGACGGATGAAGCGCGAATGCGGACAGAAGGGGGAGTGGTGAAGCGTCGCCATAGAGGCCGTTTCGAAGGGGATGGAACCGCGGGACGCGCCGTATCGGGACCGCCGGTGGGTGAGGGTCGCCGGTCGAGACTTATTGCCCGATCATTGCCGCCTCATTAACACGCTGGACATGTTCCGGTAACCGCTCGTCAACTCTGATCGCCGACACCGTGCGGCGACCCGCGCTCCCACCCCACAACAACCGAGGCGAGACATGATGGATGCCATGAGCATCGTGAAGGCGGTCGTGCTCGCCGTCGTCGAAGGCGCCACCGAGTTCATTCCGGTCTCCTCCACCGGCCACCAGCTCCTGGTCGGCCACTTCATCGGCTTTCAATCGCCCAACAACACGTTCGAGGTGCTGATCCAGCTCGGCGCGATCCTGGCGATCCTGGCCGTCTATTTCCGCCGCCTCCTGGGAATCGCCGTGGCGTTTCCGAGCGATCCGAACGCGAGACGCTTCGTCCTGGGCATCCTCCTCGCCTTCCTGCCGGCGGCGATCATCGGCGGCCTGTTCTCGAAATACATCAAGTTCTACCTATTCAACCCGTGGATCGTCTGCGCCACCCTGGTGGCCGGCGGCCTCGTCCTCCTCGTCCTCGACGAAACCGACCTCGAGGTGAAGAAGCGCGACGTCTTCGACTTCACCCTGCCGATGGATTTCAGGATCGGCCTGTTCCAGTGCATCGCGATGATCCCCGGCGTTTCGCGCTCCGGCGCCACCATCGTCGGCGCGATGCTGATGGGAGCGGACAAGCGCTCGGCCACCGAGTTCTCGTTCTACCTCGCGATCCCCACCATGGCCGGGGCCTTCGCCAAAGACCTCCTCGACAATTACAAGAACCTCTCGCAGGACGATTTTGGCCTGATCGCCATCGGCTTCGTCGTGGCCTTCCTCTCGGCCTTCGTCGTGGTCCGCACCGTGCTCGACTACGTGTCCTCCCACGGCTTCCGGCTGTTCGCGTGGTGGCGCATCATCGTCGGCTCGCTCGGCTTCGCGGGGTTGATCCTGTTCGGCTGACGAACCCGCCTCGCGGCCCCGGACCCGCCTCGCACGCCGGGGCTCGCGACGCGGCGGCGGCCTTCGTTTTTCTTTGAGTCCGCGCTGATTTCTTTGATGAGTCCGGCGTGTTGCCCGGCAAGCCTCGCCGTGCGAGGGCTGTCGCCGACAGCGTCCGGCCACGCGCGGCCGGCGGAAGCGTGCGCCAAGGCCCTGACGATGGACAATCGCCCCCTCGCCGACCTGTTCCCCATGCCCACCCGCGAGCGGTGGCTCGGCCTGGTCGAGGGCGTGCTCAAGGGCGGCGATTTCGAGAAGCGCCTGGTCTCGAAGACGGCGGACGGCATCCGGATCGAACCGCTCTACGAGCCCGCCGCCCCGGTGGCGCAGCCCATGCGCGCGCCCGGCCCCTGGCGCATCGCCCAGCGGGTGGACCACCCGGACGCGCAGGCCGCCCACGATCTCGCCATGGCCGATCTCGAAGGCGGCGCCGATGCGCTGAACCTTGTCTTCGCGGGCGCGGTCTCGGCGCGCGGCTTCGGCCTCGCCGTCGATGACGTCCCGGCCCTCGACACCGCCCTGTCGGGCGTGATGCTCTCCCTCATCGCGACGCGGCTCGATGCCGGCGGGCGCGGGCTGGAGGCGGCCCGTCTGGTCAAGGCTTTGGCGGCGCACCGGAACGAGGATCTCGGCAGTCTCGACCTCGATCTCGGCCTCGACCCGATCGGGACGCTCGCCGCCACCGGCCGCCTCGACGCGACGATCCCTGAGATCGGCGCGGCGGTCTCGGCGCTCCTGTCGGAGTTCGACGGGGCCGGCTTCACGGGCCGCGCGATGCTCGCCGACGGGCGCCCCTATCACGAGGCCGGCGCCAGCGAGGCGGCCGAACTCGCCGCCACCCTCGCCACGGCCGTCGCCTATCTGCGCATGCTGGAGGCCGGCGGGCACGACCTCGCCCGCGCCCGCGACGCCGTCGCCATCCTCCTCGTGGCCGATGCCGACGAGTTCCTGACCATCGCCAAGTTCCGCGCCATGCGCCGCCTCTGGGCGCGGGTGGAAGCCGCCTGCGGGCTCGACCCGAAGCCCCTGCGCCTGCATGCCGAGACCGCGTGGCGGATGATGAACCGGAACGACCCGTTCGTGAACATCCTGCGCACCGGCATGGCCGCCTGTTCGGCGGGTCTCGGCGGCGCCGATTCCGTCACCGTCATCCCCTACACCGCCTCGCTGGGCCTCGCCGACGCCTTCGCCCGGCGCGTCGCCCGCAACAGCCAGATCGTCCTGATCGAGGAATCCAACCTCGCCCGCGTCGCCGACCCGGCGGCAGGGGCCGGCGGGTTCGAGGCGCTCACCGAGGAACTCACCACCACGGCCTGGGCCGCCTTCCAGGCCATCGAGCGGGAAGGCGGAATCGTCGCCAGCCTGCAGGCCGGCGCGATCCAGGCCCGGATCGGCGAAACCCGCGCCACCCGCGCGAAGAACGTCGCCACGCGGCGCGAGCCCCTCACCGGGGCGAGCGAGTTCCCCTTTCTCGCCGAGAAGCCGGTGACGGTCCTCGACCTGCCGCCCTCCGATGTCGTGGCGCCCGCCTTCGCCCTCGGTGGGGCCGGGACGACCACCTGCGAGGCCCTGCCCTCCTTCCGCCTCGCCGAGCCCTACGAGGCCCTGCGCGACGCGTCCGACGCCCATCTCGCCAAGACCGGGCGGCGCCCCCTGGTGTTCCTGGCCAATCTCGGGACGGTCGCCGTCTTCAACGCCCGCTCGACCTTCGCCGCCAACGCCTTCGCGGCCGGCGGCATCGAGGCGGTGAACGAAGAGGGTTTTTCGGAGAGCGACGCACTGGCCAGGGCTTTCGCCGCATCCGGCGCGCGCATCGCCTGCCTCTGCTCATCGGACGCCCTCTACGCGACCCATGCCGTCGCGGCGGCCGAAGCCCTGAAGGCGGCTGGGGCCAGGACGGTCTATCTCGCGGGCAAGCCCGGCGATCTCGCGGAGGGGCTCAAAGCCGCAGGGGTCGATGCCTATCTGCACGCGGGAGGTGATCTCCTCACGCTGCTTCAGGCCGCCTTGGGCGAAGCCACACGAGCGTGAACCGCAACCGATACGCGATCCGGGGCGTTCCCAGCCCCGATCACGCCCTTGCAGAACAGGCTACGATGCGACGCTTCCTCCTTGCCGCCGGCTCTCTCGCCCTCCTGACGACGTCCCTCGGAACCACCGAAGCGGCCACGCGGAAGGTCTCGGTGCCCAACCGCTACGACGGCGCCTGGAGCATCGAGGTCATCACCCAGGACGGCCCCTGCGACCGCGCCTATCGCTACGGCGTCCGGATCGCCAAGGGCGAGGCGAGCTATCCCGGCGGGGATTTCGACATCCGGGGGCGCGTCTCCGGCAACGGCTCCGTGCGCGCGACGATCATGCGCGGTTCCGATGGTGCCACCGTGGTCGGCCAACTCGATCGCGGCGGCTACGGCAGCGGCACCTGGTCGAGCAACGGCATGATCCGCTGTTCCGGCCGCTGGAACGCCGAGAAGCGGGGCTGATCCGGCTTCTGTGATCGGCCGGGCACAGTCGGCTCACGAAATCGCGCATCGCAGGTTTCGGGGCGCGTCGTGCCCTGTTCCTGTCCAAGTCTTCGATGAATACTTGGGGCGAATCGATTTCGATCGACCTCGAGGTATGTGCGCGATGAAAGCTCGGCTGCTTGGCGCTCTCTTGACCCTTGTCGCGACGGCGGGTGCCGCAAGCGCGGCGCCCCGCACACCCGGACACGCCCATGCGGCCATGGCGCCACTGGAGCGCGCCGCCACGGAGTGCTTCGCCGAGACGGTGATGGCCAACCCGGCCGCCATGCGCCATGCCCGGGCGGGCCGCTGGTACGAGGCGGCGGGGATCATCGGCTTCCTCTGCCGCCCCGAGGTGGATGCGATGATCCGCACCCATGACCAACTCTTCGGCAACGGCACCGGCCAGCGCTACTTCAAGGCCGCCTATACCCGTCATCTCGGCGGCGAACTCGCCATCCGCCTCCAGCCGATGCTGGAACGCACGGCCGTGGCGACCGCCGAACCGGCCGCCGATAGGACCGCCCCGGAAACCGGCGACAAGGCCGAGTAGCGACTTCGAACCGAGCTTCGCCGAGCCTTGGTATCAGGCGTCGACGGTCTCTTCCTCGTCGCGGGCAGGAACGGCTTCGTCGTCCGGCAAGGCGAGGCGCGGATCGGGCCCGAGGAGCGTCTCCACCAGGGCATCGATGCGGGCCGACACGCCCTCCTCCCGCAAGGCGTCCCGCACCAGGGCCCTCGCCTTTTGGAACGAGACCTCCATGGGCAGCGCGACGGCGGCCGCCACCTCCTCCGCCACCGCGCCTTCCGCCGCCAGCCCGGCATGGACCGCCTCGCGCGGGTCGAAGCGGGGGATCGGAAGCGTGAACATCAGCTTGTCGAAATCCCGCGCGCCCTGCTCGCCCCGGCTCTGCAAATGGGCGATGCGGATGCGAACCGCCTCGCTGTTGAGGATGGCGATAAGGAAACGGGCTTCGTCCTCGGAAGAGACGTCCGCCCAGTAGAGTTTGTGGTCGATGATTCCCCGGCGATCCCTGACGATACAGGCCGCGGGCCATAATCCGGCCTTGGCGAAGACCACGCGAATGGGCGGCAGCGGAAACTGCGAGGACAATCCGCGTTGAAAATTCCATCGTTGCTTGAGTGTGATGCGTCCGGCGCTGTGTTGCGCCCAGCTTGCCTCGGCTTGTCGCATCCAGGCTCCGAGACGGCTCACGCCACGATCGCTCGCCTGTTTCGCATCGAGAACACTCCCATCGGACGCCACAGGCACGATGCCCTCGAATGCGTTCAGAACGCGAAACGACGCGATGGATTCGCCGAGATAGACCGGCCGGACGTAACCGCTTTCGACAGCCCCCTGTTGGGCGGGCAGGTCTCGCCAAGGAGCTTTCTCTTGCGGGGATCGCCTGCTTCTCAAGAGGGGTGCTGCGGCGTTGCCGCCAAGACGGCCTGACTGAACGCGATCCACCAGACACAGCATGCGCGGAACGAGGGTCGCCCCTTGATGGAAGAGCGGGCGATAGGGCGACCCGGCCTCGAAGTTCGCAGGCACCGGTGCATCGGCCCGATCCAGCCGCAGGCAGCGATCCGCCACCTCCTCGGGCACGTCCTTGAAGGGGAGCCGCCCGGCGAAAGCCGTGACCCGCGTCGGCGTCGGCCGGGCCTCCCCCGCCGTGACATCGGCGAACAGGACGCAGGTGGGCACCCTGAACAGGGGCGAGACGGCCTGATTGTCGAGAACCCAGGCGTCAGAGAACGCGACACGGACCTCGGTCCAGTCCCCGGTGCGGAAGGCTCGGAACTGGCCCCGCCTCAGGGCGGCGAGCGGCAGCACCATGGCGACCCGGCCGCCCGGCCGGTCGCCCTCCGGCGGCCGGACATAGAGCTCTGCGGCGCGTGCGAAGAACAGGCCCGACAGATCGGTCTGCGTCACCAGCCGCGCCTCGTCGGGGCCGACCCAGATGCCGAGCCGGCGCGCGGTATCCCGGAACAGGGCCTGCAGGGCGGGCGCCATGTAGCGGTAGGACAGCCAGGGCGGGTTGCCGATGACGACGTCGACCCTGGCGCCGTCCGAGAGCGCCACCGGGCGGCTGAGGTTGCGGGCGAAGAAGCCCCAGACATGGTCGCGCCCGGCCCGGCGCAGGCGGTCGTAGATCGTGAAGGTGGTGACGAGCGTCGCGTGCTGCTCCGCCGCGACGCCGAGCCCAGCGAGCCCGCGCGCGAAGGCGTCCGCCGTGCGGACGGCCTCGCTGGCATCGTGCATGGCGGTGACGACGCGGTCGAACAGGGGCGGATCGGCGCAGAGGCCGAGGGGGAAGCGCAGGGTCGGCGCGCCTTTGCGGCCCTCGCGGGGGTCGCGCGGCACCTCGACCACGAGGTCGCTCTCGAACGCGTCGCGCTTCACGTTCCATTGCAGCGCATCGCCGAGATAGACCGGCAGGGAGATGTCGCCGCCTCGCCCCGGCAGGGCGTCGCCGAGCGCCAAAAGGTAGGTGACGCGGGCGAAGATCACGGCCACCGGATGGACGTCCAGCCCCGTGACGGAAGCGCAGCAGCGCGACGCGATCTCGGTGAGGGGCACGCCCGCCGCGATCAGGGCCTCGCGCTTGAGGCGCACGGCGTGGAACAGGAAGCTGCCCGAGCCGCAGGCGGGATCGAGGCAGGTCTGCTCGGCCGGCCGGTCGAGGGCGCGCCGCACCACCTTCCGGGCGAGCCAATCGGGCGTGTAATATTCACCGATATCGTGCCGTTGCGCCGGATCGATGAGGGATTCGTAGAGCACTTTCAGAAAGTCGACATCGACGCTGCCGAGGTCGAACCGGGCGGCATGCGCGGCCAGGCTGGCGACGATCGCCTCCCCGCCCGGCGCCTGGATCACCCAGCCGAAGAAATCCGTTTCCACCGCGCCGTGGACCCCCGCCTCGTGGAAGGCGCGCCCCGACAGCAGATCCTCGGGCGAGCGCCCGGTGGCGCCCATGGTTCCGGCGGCGATCGCCTTGGCGAGGATGACCAGATAGGTGTGCTGGAGCCAGAGCGTGTCGTCGTCGATGGCCTTGCCGTAGACGAAGCCGAGATGACGCGACCAGAGCTGCCGCTTCAGCACCGCCTCCGGGTCCGCCGCCAGCGCCTCCCAGGCCTTGGCGAGGAGGCCGAGGGTCCGCGCGAAGGCGGCGCTCTGGCGGCCGAGTTCGTTCGTGATCCCGGCCGCGTCCGCCGGCAGCCAGTCGAGGACCGCGATGACGCCTTCGAGCCAGGCAGTGAGGCCACGGGCATCCGCCAGCCTCACCTCGTGCTCGGTGAGCTGCACCAGGACGCCGTCCCGCATCTCGTAGGCGGTGAAGGTGGCGCCGTCGGTGGCGAGCCCCACGTAACGCTGGCCGGTGGCGCCCTCGCGTTCGGGCAGGTAGCGGGTGAGCTGAGCCTCGGCGTCCCTGGCCTCCCGGCGCAGGTCGGACTTGATCTCGATGATCGTCCTGCCGAGCAGGGCGTCGAGACGACCTCTAACCTCAGGTATCTTTCTCTCGAAGAAAATCTGCTCGCTCTTGGCGCCCAGCGCCTCGGTCAGCAGGCGGTAGAGCAGAAGCCCTGACCTTCTCATGTCCCGGACGGATCGAGAGTTCCGCGACGATCGCGCTCAGGGAATCACCGTCGATCGACATCCACGCCTCCTCAGGAGAGAGAAGCGAGTTAGTATACCTCAGGTTGTTCATCAAGGGTCGAGTGTATGACGCCTGTGGGAGGCCGCCCTTGCCGAGGGGCGAAGGGCAAAGGGCAAAGGAACTGGGGCCGAGGCGCACGAGCGCGGAGAGGCGATCGAGGATGGCGAGGTGGCCCTGGGGAAAGGCCGGCGCGGGTACGTTCCGAACTCCGCACGGACCGGAACCGCCATGAACTCCCGGCACCGGGGAGGGTCGTACCTGATCTTTGATGAGAATTTGCGCAGGATTGATACCAAATGACCCAGTCGCGTGTGATGAACCGAAGGCTTGATCAAGGAATGCGAAGCTAAGTTCCAGCCGCAAAGAGGCTGCCGAAGGGGCACGGCTTCCGGTAGTCCGGACCGACAGGCTCGCAAGGCTCGCGTGAGGGTTTCATGATCAGGGCGATCGTCGACGGATGGCTCGGAAGGACCGGTGGGCGGCGGGAAGAGAACCCACCTGCGTCCGGGATGCTGTCGCACAACTTGGGCGCGGTGCTCGCCTTCCTGAACGCGATTTCGCGCGCCTGCAGCAGCGCGCCGACGCCGGAGACCGCTATCGTCGATTGCCTCGCCATCGTCGGCCGCTTCACCGAATGGCCGATCGCCCATGCCTACCGACGCATGGACCAGGACGGCGTGGACGTGGATGCAATGGTGTCGATGAGGGCGTGGTACCTCGCCCCCTCCGACGTGCCGGGGCGGACGGACGCTTTCGTCGCCAATTCGGAGCGAGCGGTCTTCGCCCCCGGCCAAGGGCTGGTGGGGCGCGTCTGCGCGGAGGGACGCGCGATCTCCTGCGAGGACGTGACGGTTGTGCCCGGCTTCGTCCGCGCGACGGCGGCGCGGGAAAACGGCGTACGCGGCTGCTTCATGTTCCCGGTCCGCATCGGTGACCGGGTGGAAATCGTGCTGGAATTCTTCTCCCGCGAGAAGGCGGAGTTGAGCGAAGCCCTGCTCGAACTGATGGCCTACGTGGCCGACCGCCTCGCCATCACGGTCACCGACCATGCCCAGCGCGAGCGCGTCCGCTCGCTCATGGCAGCCCTCGACGGGATCGCCTCCGGGCTCGCGGACACGACCATGCAGGTGGAGGCGGGCGCCCGCACGGTCCTCACCGTGGCCGAGACCGTGGACGAAAGCCGCGCCCAGGCGGACCGGGCCAACCTCGCCGCCTCCCGCGACATCGACGGCGTGTCGGATGCCGCGCAGGGCCTCGTCGCGCTCTCGCGCGAGGCGAGCGCCCATGCCGGACAGGTCGAGATCATCGCCGACCGGACGAGCGGCATCCTGGGCCAGGCGGTGGACGTCTTCTCCGAACTCCAGGAGCGCATCGCCGGCATCGGGCAGATCAGCGACCTCATCGGCATCATCGCCGCCCAGACCAACCTCCTGGCCCTCAACGCCACGATCGAGGCGGCCCGCGCGGGCACCGCCGGACGTGGCTTCTCGGTGGTGGCCGCGGAGGTGAAGGACCTCTCGAACCGGGTCAGCACCGCCACAGCCGAGATCTCGCAGCAGATCGCTCGCCTCAGGGAGGTCGCCGCCCAATCGACCGCGTCCCTCGCCTCGGTGCGTGACGAGGTGACATCCGTCCGCGTCAGCGCGGCCGACATTTCCCGCGTCAGCGCCTCCCACCAAGAGGCTGCGGGCGGCATCGCCGAAGGCGTGTCGCGGGTGCGCGGCACGATCTTCGAGGCGACCCGCCACCTCGACGCCCTGCGCGCCACGACCGAGGAAGCGCTGGCCTCGTCACAGGCCCTCGGGGCGACCTCCGGCCACCTGCGCGACCAGGGTCGCGACCTCGGCGAAGCGGCGCGGCAACTGGCCGTCTCGGCCCGTTGAAGGCCCGTCCCGGAATCGTGGTCGCAGCGGCTCCGGCATCGGCGAGGGGCGGTGATGCGCGCGCTCAGGCGCCCGCGAGACGAAAGCTCGCCTGGCGCCGATCCACCACGCCGCGACGGCGCTCGACGAACCGGGTCTGATTGCGGCCGTTGGCCTTGGCCTCGTAGAGGGCGGCGTCCGCGAGACTGAACAGGTCCGATGGCGCCAGGGGATCGGTCGCGGGCGCGCCCATGGTCGCGACGCCGATGCTCACGGTCACCGATCCGGGTTCGATCCCGGCCGCCTCCACCGCGAGGAGCGCCACCCTGGCATGGACCCGTTCGGCGATGCGCAGGGCTTCGTCCTCGTCGCCATCCTGCAGCAGGATCGCGAATTCCTCGCCGCCCACCCGGCAGACGAGATCGACGGGACGGTGAATGCTTTCCAACAGGCAGCGGGCGAGGCCGCGCAGCACCTCGTCGCCCACCGCATGCCCATGGCGGTCGTTGAAACGCTTGAAGTGATCGGCATCGATGACCAGCAGCGCGAAGTGGCGGGCCGCATGGCCGGCATTGCCCCGCAGGGCGGTCAGGGCCTCCTCGAACCGGCGGCGGTTCGGCAGGCCGGTCAACGCATCGGTGAGCGACTGCCGGGCGAGTTCGACTTGCATCGCGCCGCGCCGCTCCAACTCTCGTCCGAACAGCAGCGAGAGGCAGACGGTCAGGCCGCAGAGCGCCACCACGATGGCGGTGATGACGATGGCCTTCGCGCGCCATTCGGCCTCGATCTCGTTCACCGCCAGGGCGACGTTGAGGATCAAGGGCAAGGTCCCGACCTGCGTGAAGGCATAGTGCCGGTCCACCCCGTCAAGGCTGGAGGTCCCGACGAAGCTACCGCTGCCCTCGCGGACGAACCGCTCGAAATTGGCCGTTCCGGCGAGGCTCGTCCCGAAATCGGAGTCCCGGTTCGGGTAGCGCATGACGCGCGTCCCATCGTGCAGGTACAGGTTGATCGCGCCGTCGCGCCCGAGGCCCAGGCGGTCGAACAACCGCGTGAAGTACGACAGCTTCAGGGTGCCCAGGACCACCCCGCCG
Organism: Methylobacterium sp. WL19; assembly: GCF_008040005.1. Classification (NCBI taxonomy): domain Bacteria; kingdom Pseudomonadati; phylum Pseudomonadota; class Alphaproteobacteria; order Hyphomicrobiales; family Methylobacteriaceae; genus Methylobacterium; species Methylobacterium sp. WL19. The sequence continues at coordinate 22,496 of NZ_VRVC01000046.1, read as the reverse complement.
AACGACCCGTCCGGCTTGTCGACGCGTCGGCTCAGCACCATGACGCGTGCGCCCGTCAGACGCGACATCAGCGGCTGGCTGATCAGCAAGCCACCGCCGCCCCGGGCCTTGTGGGCCTTGAAGTAGTCGCGGTCGACATTGTTGGTGTGGCGCGCCGGGATGGCATGGCCGTCGAGAATGCTGTCGCCCCGCTCGTCGAGGACGAGGATCACGCCCATGTCCTGTGCCGAGATCGCCCGATCGAACAGGATCAGCTGGCGCAGCTCCGGCGACAGATCGGCGAGAGCGGGAAGTTTCAGGTTCTCGGTGACGCCCTGCAGCGACAGATCGATGATTTCGATATTGCGGGCGATGTCGCGTTCGATGATCTGGAGCAGGTTCTGCGAGGTCTGCTCCGCCTTGTCCCAGGCGTCCTTGCGCAGGTCGAGCAGCATGATGGCCGACACCACGAGCATACCGACAGGCGCCAGAATCCCGAAGAGGATCCACGTGCGCGCCGAGCGGAACCTGCGAGCGAATCGGCGCGGCAGGACCATCGGCATCTCCTCCCAGGTCACCCGGAGGTGCCTGGTTCAGACCATGTTGCCCGCCTCTCCGGCCGGGACAGGGCACGTCGAGAAGTCTAAGCCACAAGCCTTAATGCAGGGCTAAACATGCCGCGGCACAACCGGAGGTGGAGGCAGTGTCTTCCGCTCCGGCTCCGGCTCCGGCTCAATCGTCCATCTTCAGCGCGGCGATGAACGCCTCCTGAGGGATCTCCACACGGCCAAACTGGCGCATCTTCTTCTTGCCCTCCTTCTGCTTGTCGAGGAGTTTGCGCTTACGAGAGATGTCGCCGCCGTAGCACTTGGCGGTCACGTCCTTGGAGAGGGCCTTGATGGTCTCGCGGGCGATGATCTTGCCCCCCAACGCCGCCTGGACCGGGATCTGGAACAGGTGGCGGGGGATCAGGTCCTTCAGCTTCTCGCACATGGCCCGGCCGCGATGCTCGGCGCGGCTGCGGTGGACCAGCATGGAGAGGGCATCCACCGGCTCGGCATTGACGAGGATCGACATCTTCACGAGGTCGCCCTCCCGGTAGTCCGAGATGTGGTAGTCGAACGAGGCGTAGCCCTTCGAGATCGATTTCAGGCGGTCGTAGAAGTCGAACACCACCTCGTTGAGCGGCAGGTCGTAGACCACCATGGCGCGCTTGCCGACGTAGTTGAGGTCGACCTGCGTCCCGCGCCGGTCCTGGCAGAGCTTCAGGACGCCGCCGAGATACTCGTCGGGGGTGAGGATGGTGGCGCGGATCCACGGCTCCTCGATGGCGGTGATCTTCATCACGTCCGGCATGTCGGCCGGGTTGTGCAACTCCTTCAACGTCCCGTCCGTCATCTGCAGGCGGTAGACCACGGAAGGAGCGGTGGAGATCAGGTCGAGGTTGAACTCGCGCTCCAGGCGCTCCTGGATGATCTCGAGGTGGAGCAGGCCGAGGAAGCCGCAACGGAAACCGAAGCCCAGCGCCGCCGAGGTCTCCATCTCGTAGGAGAAGCTCGCATCGTTGAGCCGGAGCTTGCTCATGGCGCTGCGCAGGGTCTCGAACTCGGCGGCATCCACGGGGAAGAGCCCGCAGAACACCACCGACTGCACGTCCTTGAAACCCGGCAGCATCTCCTTGCAGGGGCGCTTGTCCTCCGTGAGCGTGTCGCCCACGCGGGTATCGGCGACCTCCTTGATCGAGCCGGTGAAGAAGCCGACCTCGCCGGGGCCGAGCTCGCCGATATCGGCCATCTTCGGCCGGAACACGCCGATCTTGTCGACCCCGTGCACGGCGTCGGCCCGCATCATGCGGATGTTCATGCCCTTCTTGAGCACGCCGTCGACGATGCGCACCAGCACGACGACGCCGAGATAGACGTCGTACCAGCTGTCCACCAGCAGGGCCTTGAGGGGCGCGTCGCGGTCGCCCTTGGGCGGCGGCAGGCGCTTGACGATGGCCTCCAGCACCGCCTCGATGTTGAGTCCGCTTTTCGCCGAGATCGCCACCGCCTCGGAAGCGTCGATGCCGATCACCTCCTCGATCTGGGCGCGGATGCGCTCGGGCTCGGCGGCCGGCAGGTCGATCTTGTTGAGGACGGGGACGATCTCGTGGTTGGCGTCGAGCGCCTGGTAGACGTTGGCGAGCGTCTGCGCCTCCACGCCCTGGGAGGCGTCGACCACGAGGAGCGATCCCTCGCAGGCCGCGAGCGAGCGCGACACCTCGTAGGCGAAGTCCACGTGGCCGGGGGTGTCCATCAGGTTGAGGATGTAGTCCTTGCCGTCCTCTGCGCGGTATTCGAGGCGCACGGTCTGGGCCTTGATGGTGATCCCGCGCTCCTTCTCGATGTCCATCGAGTCGAGCATCTGCTCGCTCATGTCGCGGAGCGCCACCGTGCCGGTGGTCTGGATCAGCCGGTCGGCCAGCGTCGACTTGCCATGGTCGATATGCGCGACGATGGAGAAATTACGGATGTTGTCGATGGGGACGGTGGTCATCGAGGGGTCTGTCTCCGGCGCGGTCGCGGTCCGTCGGCGTAAGGACGGGCCCGGCGCACGGCTTTTCGGTGTGTGGACGCGTGTCGGGAGATAGCAGTGCGGCACCGGCACGCCAAGCGGAGCCGCGTCCGCACGTGGTCGCGCCCCTCGGTTCCGGGTGCGACGGGTCTCAGAGCAGGGCCACCGTCTGGCGGATTTCGGGCATGGTCGGCCCCGTGATCTCGTGGACCATGCGGTTCATCAGGTCGCGGGCGATGAGGCAGCGCCCGCGGGCCTCGTCCCGCGCGGCACCGGCGGGCAGCGCGGCGAAGGTCCGGCAGGCCTTGGCGAGGTCGCGGAATCCCGTCCTGTCAGCCCGGGCGGCGAGGGTTTCCGCGCTCGCCCCGTCCGTGTCGGGTCCGAAACGGTCGACGAGCCTGACGAAGGCACGCACGTCCTCGCGGGCCGCCTCCTCGCCCATCTGGGCGATCAGGGCGTCGAAGGCGCTCCGGTCGAAGATCGGCGGCCGTTCCGGCATCGGCGCGTCCGCGTCGCTCTCCCGCAGGACGATGGAGGAGATCTGGTCGCCGACCACCCGCGACAGGGTCGGGAGATCGAACGGCTTGCCAAGTTGACCGTTGGCGCCGGCCTCCGTGAGGGCCCGGACCCGGTCCGGCATCATGCTGGCGCTCATGGCCACGATCGGCACCCGGCGCGCCGGGTGCTGGAGGGAGCGGATGCGCCGGATGGCCGTGGTCCCGTCCATTCCGGGCATCGACACGTCCATGAGGACGAGGTCGTAGGCGCTGGCCTGCACCGCCAGGATGGCCGCCTCTCCGTCGGTGACCATGTCGACGCCGTAACCCAGGCGCTTCAGCATCGCCTGGACGACCTCCCGGTTGATCGGGTTGTCCTCCACCACGAGGATGCGGCCGGCCCCGGGCGCGTCCGGGCTCGGAGCCGGCGCCGCGCGTATCAGCACCGGCGCCGGCGCCAGGGAGAGAGAGAACCGGTAGGCCGCCGTCTCGCCCAGCGGCGTGCTCCGGTCGATGCGCCCGCCCCCCATGAGTCCGACGAGGCGCTGGGCGATGATGAAGCCGAGGCCGCTGCCGTCGAGGGCCACGGTGCGGGCTGCGGACTGCTCCGGGTCTTCGCCGGCATGGGCGGTGACGAAGACGCGCCAGCGCTCGGCGGACTCGGCGCCGCGCGGCCCCTGCAGCGCGAGGGTGACGGTGCCCCGGCGCAACGTGCCGATGGCGTCGTTGAGCAGGTTGAGGAGGATCTGCCTCAGGCGGCGCTCGTCGCCCAGGACATGGCGGGAGCCGTCGCCGGGAACGGCCAAGTCGATGGCGACCCCCCTCGCCTCGGCCATGGGCCTCACGAGATCGGCCGTCCCGCTCACCAGGGCGGGCAGGTCGATTGGGATGCTGTCGAGGCGCAGGTTGCCTTCCCCGGCCCGGGCATAATCGAGGACGTCGTCCACCGTGCCGAGAAGCGTGTCGGTGGCCGCCCCCACCAGGGCGAGATAGCGGACCTGATCGGGCGAGAGCCCGGTCGTGTGCGCGAGGAGGTCGGTGAAGCCCTTGATCGTCGTCAGCGGCGTCCGGATCTCGTGGCTCATGAGGTTCATGAACTCCGATTTCGCCCGGCTCGCATTCTCGGCCTTGGCCTGGGCCAGTTCGGCGGCGTCGCGGGCCATGCGCAATTCGTCGGCCTGATCCTGCCGCTTCGTCACGTCCCGCAGGGTCGATATCACGTTGGGCGCCCCAGGCGCGGCGGAGGTCAGGAGGTCGTTGACCGCCTCGATCCAGATGCAGCGGCCATCCGCATGGCGCATCCGGAACAGGGACACGATGCTCGGCCGGTCGGGGGCGAGGCGGGCATCCGCGGCGGAGAAGGCGGCGAGATCGTCGGGGTGGATGCGCGTGCGCGGATCGAAATCCGACCCTTCCGTGCCGAACAGCGCCGCGCCGGAAGGCGAGACATAGGCGATGCGCCAGTCGGCATGGCGCAGGATCACCACGTCGGTCATGGTCTCGGCGAGGAGTTTGTAATGCGCCTGGCTCGCCGCGAGTTCGCGGCCGCGCTCGGCCACCCGGACCTCCAGGTTGGCATTGACCTCAGCGATGGCGGCGTGGTGCTCGGCCGAAACATGGGACGCCGTCACGAGCGCCCGGCCGATCTGCTCCACCTCGCGGATCTCGCTGGCGGGAAGGTGGACGGGGTCGCCGCGCCCGACCGCCCCGGCGGCCCGCTTCAGGTTCCGCACCGCCCTGGCTACCTGCCGGGCATAGATCCAGGCGACGATCCCGCCGCTGCCCAGCAGCGTCACGGCGAGGAAGGCCAGGACCGCGAGCGAACGATAGAGCGAGGCCTCGAAGGCATTCCGGTCGAGGCCGGTGACCACCGTCCAGTCGGAGACGCCGGAGCGATGGTGGAATTCCATGACGCTGGCCTCCGCCTTCTCCCAATCCTCCAGACGCTGGAGCCTGGGCGGAGACGAGGAGGGCTCCTTCGTGGAGAGGCCGGACGAGTCGGGCGCATCGTCGGTTTGTGCGACGATGCGCTTCGCGCCATCGACGAAGACGGCGGAGAACGGGTCGTCGATCTCGGCCTGTGCAATCAGGCGGGCGAAGTGATCCGTGCGCACGGCGATGGAGACGAACATCTCCGGGGCGCCGCCGCGCAGGACAGGCGCGCAGATCAGGACGATATCGGCCCCGGTGACCACGCTCTTGATCACCGGAGAGATGACCGGGCGCCGGGTCGCGATCAGGGACGCGGCGAGCTCGGGACGGGGGGAGGACGGCATGGCCGTGCCGACGGGCACGCGCGTGTTGACGATCTGGCGGCCATCGACATGGACGAGGGACACCGTGAATTCGGTGGTGTCCACGAGTGCCCGCCCCTGGGCATCGAACCGCGCCCAGTCCTCGGCATCGATGGAGGGCGAGGTCGCCAGGGTCCTGGCCATCGCGCTCATCTCGGAGAGATCACGGTCGAGGCGCTCGCGGAGATGGTCTCCGGTGAGCTGTCCCATGGTCTGCAGACGGGCTCGCTCGGCGGCCACGTACCAGTCGGTGGTGACGACGGCGAGCACCACGAGGGGAAGCGCGATGGCGAGGGCGAAGACCATCATGGCCGCCACCGCCGAGTGTTGCCCCCGCTCTCCGCGCCTGCGCACCGCTCTCTCACCTTGTCGATGGGCGCACCGATGGGACGCGGCCTCGCTTCACCTAAGCAGGGATTCTCCGGCTGGCCAATGGATTGTGAGGTTGTTCGAAATTCATGGTTTCGACGGCTTTATGAATAGCGTCGTCCAGGGTCCGCGCTTACGCGAACGTTCGATTTCAATCGGGTCCGACTCATGCGTCCTCGGCGCGTTCGGCGGACACCCGCCATCGCACGGTCGAAGGGTGATGAGTTTCCCTCACCTCCGTCCGGTCTCAGATGAAGGGGCCGATCAGCCGCTCGTACTCGGCCTCGGCGAGGCCATAGCTGTCGCCGGCCAGTTCGACGAGCTTGAGCCGGTCACGGATCGTGATCTGCCCGCGCCGCATCACGATCATCCGCGTGCGCTCCAATTCGTGCAGGGCGACGGTGACGCGCGGGCGATGCATGCCGAGCATCAGCGCCAGCATCTCGTGGGTCATGACTACGCGGCCCTCGTCGAGCCTGTCGCTGGCCAGGAGGAGGCAGAGCGCCAGGCGCTCCTCCACCGAATGGTGCCGGTTGGCCAGGGCCATCTGGCTGGTCCAGAGGATGACGACCTGGACGTAGCGCAGGAGGATGTCGCGTAGGGCACTGCTCTGGGCCATCGCCTGGCGCAGGGCGCCCGCGCCCATGCGGAGGGCACGGCCCGCCACGCGGACCTCCACGGTGAGGGGCGTGTGCTCGATGCCGAGCACGAGGGCGGTGCTGACCATTCCGTCGCGCCCGACGACAGCGATCTCGACAGTGCCGCGTTCGGCGATCGCCATGGTCACGGAGGCCAGTCCGCTCTCGATGAAATACGCGTGCGGGATGGGCTCGTTGGCCATGACGATCCGCTCGCCGACGGTCAGCACCACCTCTTCGAGCTGCGGCAGCATCTGGCTGAAGACTTCGATGGGAAGCGCCCGCAGGAGGCGGTTCTCGACCAACGGCGCCTGGAGCGGCTGGAGTCGTGAGTTCATTAGTGACGCTCCGGCAAGCATCTCGCCTATACTTTCAAGGAACTCGGAATAAACAGTGGCGAAGAGCCGCATTCTGCAGAATATTGATTAAAATTCCAGTAAAATAGCACAATATTAAGTACTAGCTTGGGCTTCGATGTGTATTTTAATTCGCAACATTTGAACCTCCGCGATGTACGCGAGCGATCCGGGTGCCGAGGCCGAGCGGCGTGTCAAAGGCGATCGGCTCCCGCGTCCGCCCGTGGCGGGGGAAGGGGGCGAGCCTGCGCCTACATGCGTCCTGCAAGTGCGAGGCGGATGATCGTTGGGACGTCGACGGGCCCGCGACGCCCGGGCCGCGTCGGTGTCTGCCGCGCCGGCCGTGGGAGAGGTGCCGGTTCCCGTATCAGCGCGCCGGGAGGGAGCCCGGTTCCGGCAGGGCCAGGCTTGTCCGGATCGGACTCGTCGGCGGCTCGCGACGGACGTCGATGATGTCGCCCGGCTGGAGGAGCGCACGCTCGTTCGCCTCGAAGGTCTCCGTCCGCTCGCCCACGGCGCGCGTGATGAAGACTTTCCGCGCCGGGGTGCCGGGGCTGGCTGCACCGAGCATGCCGCCGGACTGGAGGCGCGCCTCCCGGATCTCGCGGGCGCTCGGCAACTGCATCTCCACTTCCGTCAGGCGCGTGGTCACGTCCTGCAGTTCGGCGAGGAGGCGGCGATGATAGGTGTCGGTGAGTTCCTGGGCGCGCAGGGCGAGGTCGCCGATCGCCAGATCGAGCCGGGCGAGTTCGGAGTTCAGCCGCGCGATGGTCCCCTTGTTCCGGGCCTCCTCGCGCTGCAGTTCGATCCCCTGGTACCGTCGCGCCAGACCGTTGCTGATGAGCTTCTCGTAATCCTCGAGATGGGACTGGATCAGCCGGAGCTGCGTCTCCTCCGCCTTGCGCTGCGCCTCGACGCCAGCGATCTCCGCCTCGATCCGCGGCTGCTGCGCACGGAGCATCTCGGCAGATTGCGCGAAGGCGCTCCGCTGCGCCTTCAGGATCCCGCGTTCCTCCGCGAGGAGACGGGTGAAGCCCTCGTCGCGTTCGCTGCCGCGCGGCGGGGTGAAATCCTCACGGTCTTGCCGCTGCGCTTCCAGCCTCTCGCGCCGGACCGTGAGCAGACGCAGGGTCGCCTCCAGGACCCGGACCCGTTCGTCGGCACTGAGGAACTCCGTGCGCTGGGAGATCTGCGCCTGTTCGGGCAAGGCGAAGCCGCCGGCCAGGGCGATGCCGCTGAGAACCGAGGCCCCGTAGCGGAACGGGTAACTCCCCGCGACGCGCACGTCGCCCAGGAGGTAGATCGGCCGCATCTCCGTGATACGCAGGCTCACCACCGGCTGCTGCAGAAAGCCGTCGGCCAGATGGCTGACGATCTGCTTCTGGGCCTCCGGCAAGGTCATCGCCGAGACGGTGACTTCGCCGACCAGGGGCAGGAACAACGCGCCGCTGCCATTGACCACGAACTCGCCCGAGAGTTCGGCTTGGCCGTAGACCGACAATCCGAGCCGGTCTCCGGGCGCGAGTCGATAATCGGAATCCTGGGCGCCGGCCGCCCCGCCGAGGGCGACCCACAGGGCGAGTGCCGCGATGCGGTAGGGCACGCGCGCCAGGCGCGTCCGTCGATGCTGTCTCATCATGGATCAACCGACCGCTTGTCTGGTGAGGCCTATCTCGCAGGATCGCCAATAGTCTAAACCGCGGAAATTCCGGCTCCGGCATCGCCTTTCGGACGATCCCGGCCCTACAAGGAGTTAGTCCTTCCGAATATCGGCCATGCTATAAAATCTAATCGATGATTTTTGGCGTCGAGTCGCGGCAATATTCGATGGTACTATTCCTTATTCGGTCATGAAGCCTGCCCTATGCACCGGATGCGCCACTTGTAGCGTGCAATGATTGTCCTCCATGGTTCGGCGGCGCTCCGAGTTCCTCCCCGAGGGGACGGTCGAGCGAGATCACCGACGGAACGCTCGTTCCAGTCTCGGACGCGACGATCGTCGGTCCTGGGAATGAGCCGGAGGGGCACCGACAATGAAGCGCATCCTCGTAACGGGTGGGGCCGGGTTCATCGGGTCTCATCTCTGTGGACGGCTGATCAAGCAGGGAAACGAAGTTCTCTGCGTCGACAATTTCCTGACAGGTGCGCGCTCGAACCTGGATAAGCTGCTCACACACCAATCCTTCGAGCTCCTTCGCCACGACGTGACGTTCCCGCTCTACGTGGAGGTCGACGAGATCTACAATCTCGCCTGCCCGGCCTCTCCGGTTCACTATCAGCGGGACCCCGTCCAGACGACGAAGACCAGCGTGATGGGGGCGATCAACATGCTCGGCCTGTCCAAGCGCCTCCACGCCCGCATCCTCCAGGCCTCGACCAGCGAGGTCTATGGCGATCCGGACGTTCACCCGCAGCCCGAGAGCTATTGCGGCCATGTCAGCATCGTCGGGCCGCGCGCCTGCTACGACGAGGGCAAGCGCTGCGCCGAGACGCTGTTCCACGACTACCGCCGCCAGCATCGGATGTCGGTGCGCGTGGCGCGGATCTTCAATACCTACGGGCCGAACATGCATCCGCAGGACGGCCGGGTGATTTCGAACTTCATCGTCCAGGCGCTGACGCATCAGCCGATCACGATCTACGGCGACGGCTCCCAGACCCGGTCGTTCTGCTACGTGGACGATCTCGTCGAAGGCTTGCTCCGGCTGATGGCGGTGGAGGAGGAGCCCGGCGACGTGGTCAACCTCGGCAACCCGTCCGAGATCAACGTCCTCGCCCTGGCCGAACGCATCGTGCAACTCTGCAACTCGCGCTCGACGATCGAATGCCGGCCCTTGCCCCAGGACGACCCGAGGCGGCGCTGCCCCGACATCTCCCGCGCCCGGGAGAAACTGAGATGGTCGCCCCGGGTCGATCTCGACACCGGTCTGGTGCGGACGATCGCGTATTTCGAAGCGCGGCTCATCCAGAAGGGCTCGCCGATTCATGCCCTGCGCGAACTGGCCCGCTCCGAACCACTGACGCAGGTCGCGGGATGACCGACGATCTCACGCCGAGTGGCGCCGATCTCAATCGCCGGGCGCGATCCGTGCGTCCGGAAACCCGCCGCCGCCACGCGGTCGAGCTGACGGGCGCGGAAACGGCGGGGGCTTCACCCGCCCCTGCCGGGGGCTGGGAACTGCCGCGCGCCGAGATTCTCGGGCTCGACGTCAGCGCCATCACCTTCGCGGACGCCATTGCGGCCATCGATGCCTTCGTCCGCTCGGGCAAGCCGCATTACGTCTGCATCACCGGGGCCCATGGGGTGATCGAGAGCAGAAGCGATCCGCACTTGCTCGCGATCCACAACGCGGCGGATCTCGTGACGCCGGACGGCATGCCCCTCGTCTGGATGTCGCGGCTCCTTGGCCACACTTCGACCGAGCGGGTCTATGGCCCCGACCTGATGCGCGCGATCACGCGCCTGTCGCCGTCCCGCGGCTATCGCCATTTTTACTACGGCGGAGCGCCCGGTGTGGCCGAGGCGCTGAGCGCCCGCCTCCGGAATGCAAATCCGGGACTGTCCGTGGTCGGCACCTGCTGCCCTCCGTTCCGGAGCCTGTCGCGGGAGGAGGACGAGGCGGTGGTGGCACAGATCAATGCCGCGCGGCCGGACATCGTCTGGGTCGGCCTCAGTACCCCCAAGCAGGAAAACTGGATGGCCTCCCATCTCGGACGCATCGATGCGCCGGTCATGATCGGCGTCGGGGCAGCCTTCGATTTCCTGGCGGGCACCAAGCGGCAGGCCCCGGTCTGGATGCAGAAGCGAGGCCTCGAATGGCTGTTCCGCCTCGTGAGCGAACCGAAAAGGCTCTTCGCCCGCTACATGAAGATCGTCCCCCTGTTCCTGCTGCTCGCTGCCGGGCAGCTTCTCAGGACCTGGTTCGCCTCCCGCATGAGGGGTGGGGCCTCCCCGGCGATGCCGGCCCCGCCGCCTCATCGGCCCGGGTGATTCCCGCTCCCGGGCCGTGCCGGGCCTCGCCCCCGTGGCCACGGTGTCCCGCCTTCTCTCGTTCCAGGGCCGGTATGGCCTCGAACTTTCGGAATGGCTTCCCATGAGCACCACCGACAGCATCATTCTCGCGGGCCCTGCGGTCGAGCGGATCAAACCGGTGGAGGTCGAACTCCGGCCCGGACGGCGGCGGGCCATCGTCACGACGGTTCTGGTCGGGGGGGACCTGTTCTTCTCGGGCATTGCCGGCGTCGTGCCCTGGCTGCTGACCGGCTGGCCGCCACTGACGGATTGGTTGGGACCCTCCACCCCGGTGCCGATTCCCCCTGTCGGCGTCGTGCTCATCCTGGCGGTGTTCGGGCTCTATTCCAGCTATGGGCCGAGCCCCCCGGAGCGGTTGCGATTGCGCGTCCTCGGGGTCTGCATCTACGCGATCAGTTGCCTGCTGGTGGTGAGCGCTCAGGGGCCGTCGGCGCGGGGCGTTGCCGAGATCGCGGTGGTATCGGCGCTCCTGGTGGTGATCGGCTTCTATGGCGAATCCGCGCTGCGAAGCGCCCTGATCCGGTGGAGGCTCTGGGGGGCTCTCACCGTGATCGTGGGGACCGACACCGCCGGGCGCAGCCTGGCCGACACGCTCCTCGCCCAGCCGGAACTCGGGTTTCGGCCGGTGGGCTTCCTCGCCGAGCGCGGGCAGGAGCCGGTGCGGATAGAGGGACTGCCCATCCTCGGCATGATCGACGAGATGCCGGCGGTGCCGGTGGAGGTGCTGCTGTTCTCGTCCTGCGCCACCCTCGCCCTGTATGACGGCAAGGGGGCGGGCGGGGCGCCCGCTCCACGCACGGTCCTCGCCCAGCAGATCCACGAGTTGCAGAACATGTGGGTGCAGGTGCAACCCCTCGGTAGCGCCATCGGCCTCGAGATCCGGCGCGAACTGTACCGGCCGCGCAACCTCGCCCTCAAGCGCGTGATCGACTGCACCTTCGCAGGCCTCGGCCTGATCGTGGCCATTCCGGTGATCGCGATCCTCGCCGTAACGATCCGCAGCCTCGATCCGGGCAGCCCGTTCTATGTCCAGATCCGCGTCGGGCGGCATGGACGGCCGATCCGGGTCCTGAAGTTGCGGACGATGTATTCCGACGCGGAGCGCCGGCTGCACGCCCACCTCGAATCCTGCCCGGCGGCCCGCGAGGAATGGCAGCGCTTCTTCAAGCTCTCCGCCGATCCGCGAATCCTGCCGAAGGTCGGGCATTTCATCCGGCGCACGAGCCTGGACGAGCTGCCCCAGCTCTGGAACGTCCTGTGCGGCGACATGAGCCTCGTCGGTCCGAGGCCGTTTCCGGCCTATCACATGGACGGGTTCGATCCCGATTTCCGTGCGCTTCGCACCAGCGTGCCGCCCGGCCTGACCGGCCTTTGGCAGATCTCGTCGAGAAGCGACGGCGATCTCCACGTCCAACGCAGCCAGGACACCTACTATATCCGCAACTGGTCGCCGTGGCTCGACCTCTACATCCTGATGGGAACGGTCTCGGCGGTCCTGGGCGCCAAGGGCGCCCGGTAACCTCCGGCAATCCGGGGCGACGAGGGATGATTGTCGACGCATTCGCCAAGCCGATCCGCCGGCGGGCCGGTCACCAACTCGCCCAGCGAGGATACGGGCAATACCAGCGATATCCTATGGGCCGATATCACCGAGGCGGACATCGCGCCCCAGGCGCACTCGACCAACGCGTCCGCTTGGAACCGAGACCCATTCGACGAAATCGGGCATCCGAATCGATGTGCTTGTCCCGAAGATCCATCCTCCGGGACAAGCATTCTTATGGTTTTCATTCAATCGATCGAATTGTCGTCCCACTCGATGTGCTGCCGCTTTTCAGGCCATAAGAATATAACGATCAATCCTATGCTACCAAAAATCGAAACAAAGGCAGAGATCCAAAATATGATTTCCAGCACGGCACCCTCCGGTCGTGCAATGGCGCCTGATCCTTTTTCGCCGATGAAGAATCGGCTGTCAATTATCACACGACTTCTATGATCTAATCATTGAATATTTGATCTGCACCTGAATCCAGTCCTGAAACAGGACGGATGTCGCTGATCGTCTCGCGAAAGAAATGGCGTGGGGAGCCCGGCACGGCGAAGGGGTCCCGCTGTCCGCGACGGCGCAGGCGCCCACTCTACTCCGTCACCGCCTCGGCCACGAACTTCGCATGGCCCTTCGCCCGCAGGTCGCAGGCGGGGCAGGTGCCGCAGCCGTAGCCCCAGGCGTGGCGTTCCCCACGTGTGCCGAGGTAGCAGGTGTGGGTGTCCTCGACGATGAGGTCCACCAGTGGCTGGCCGCCGAGGTCCTTGGCCATCTTCCATGTCTCGGCCTTGTCGATCCACATGAGCGGCGTGTGGAGGACGAAGCGGCGGTCCATGCCGAGGTTCAGCGCCACCTGGAGCGCCTTGATCGTATCGTCCCGGCAATCGGGATAACCGGAGTAATCCGTCTCGCACATGCCGCCGACGATGTGGCCCAGCGACCGGCGGTAGGCCAGTGCCGCGGCGAAGGTCAGGAAGATGATGTTGCGGCCGGGCACGAAGGTGTTGGGCAGGCCGCCCGCCTCGAAGGCGATCTCGGTGCTGCGGGTGAGCGCGGTCTCGGAGACCTTGCCCAGGGCATCGAGGGCGATGGTGTGGTCGCGGCCCAGACGCCGGAACCAGGCCGGGTTCATGGCCGCCATCGTCTCGCGCAGGGGCGCCCGCCCGTCGAGCTCGACCCGGTGGCGCTGGTTGTAGTCGAAGCCAAGGGTCTCCACCCTGGGAAAGCGCTCCAGCGCCCAGGCGAGGCAGGTGGTGGAATCCTGTCCGCCGGAGAACAGGACCAGGGCACCGTCGTCGCTCATGGTCAGGCTTCGCCTTCGTATTCGGCCCAGGACATCGGAGTCTCCATGACCTTGACCGAGGACAGGCCGGGCAGGGCGGGCTTCGTCCGATGCCAGATCCAGGCCGCGATATGCTCGGCGGTCGGGTTCTCCAGCCCCTCGACCTCGTTGAGGCAGTAATGGTCGAGCTGGGCCAGGATCGGCGCGAAGGCGTGCTCCACCTCGAAGAAGTCCACCACCCAGCCCGTCGCCGGGTCCACGGCGCCGGAGATCGTCAGCTCGACCCGGTAGGAATGCCCGTGCATCCGGTGGCAGCGATGCGTCTCGGGCACGTTGGGCAGGCGATGCGCCGCCTCGAAGGTGAAGGCCTGGGTGATCTTCATGACAGTCGACTCTGAGGTTCTCCGCGCGCCGAACTGACCGGCACAAGGTCACGGAAGGGGGTCACGGGATACCGATGATCTTGTGGGTTTGCAGCGAGAGCCGCCAGCGCGCGTCGCGGCGGCAATACTCCACCGCCGCTCGGGTATGGGCAAGGCGGTCGGGCCCGTCCATGGGCTGGAGCCAGTGGTGGCGGAAGTCGAGGGCGGCGAAGCGCTCGGGACGCGCGTCGTCCTGGGGGTAGACGAGCTTCAACTCGTGCCCGGTGGTCTGGACCAGGGCATTGCCGGCCTTCGGGCTCACGCAGATCCAGTCGATCCCCTCGGGGGCCGCCAGGGTACCGTTGGTCTCCACCGCGATCTCGAAGCCGCGCGCGTGCACCGCCGCGATCAGTGCGGGGTCGAGCTGCAGCAGCGGCTCGCCGCCGGTGAAGACCACGTAATGATGCGTGGCGCCGCCCTCCCAGGTGGCGGCGATGGCGTCGGCGAGCGCCTCCGGCGTCGAAAAGCGCCCGCCGCCCTCGCCGTCCATGCCGATGAAATCCGTATCGCAGAACGTGCAGGCGGCCGTGGCGCGATCCTCCTCGCGGCCGGACCAGAGATTGCAGCCGGAAAACCGGCAGAACACCGCGGCCCGGCCCGCCTGGGCTCCTTCACCCTGGAGGGTGTGGAACAGTTCCTTGACCGCGTAGCCCATCGCTCTCTCAGCCGATCTCCCCGGAAGACCCCGTCCCGCGCGGGGCAACGGCCTGCCTCCGACATCGCGACGCAATGGGACAGCCCATAGACGCCTCCTCGCTCCGAGGCCATGGCGCGGAGCCCAACGCAACCATGCGCGCGCGGCAACGTCCGCCCGTCCGGACCTGTGCATCGCACCAATCGTTCGGCCGCATGCCATGGTCTCGCCATGGAGACGGCGTTGATGGGCATTCGCGCCGAGCCCTCTCGCAGGGATGGCCGAAGGCTGGCATCCCTCGCCAAAGCTCGGCCATTGCGCTATTTTTCTTCGGACGGACCGGCCATGATGGCGTCGGGGCGTTCCCTTTCGAGACGGGCCTGATGTCGAACCGATTGTTGCGCCGCCTCGTTCTTGGTCTCGCCACGGCCGCGGGATTGCTCGGAGCGGGTGCGGCCGGCGCGGTGACGGCGCCGATCCTCGTGGTCGAGGTCGATTCCGGCAAGGTCATCTACGCTCAGGGCGCCACCGACCCGTGGTTCCCCGCCTCCATCACCAAGCTGATGACCGCCTACGTCGCTCTCGACATGGTGCGGCAGGGCAAGGTCTCGCTCGACACCCTCATCACCATCTCGCCCGCCGCCGCCGCCGAGCCACCCTCGAAGATGGGCTTCAGGCCAGGCACGCAGCTGACCCTCGACAACGCCCTGAAGATCATCATGGTCAAGTCGGCCAACGATGTCGCCTGGGCGATCGGCGAGAATCTCGGCGGCTCGGTCGAAGGCTTCGCCGCCCTCATGAACGAGACCGCCGCCCGGATCGGCATGCGCGAGAGCCGCTGGACCAATCCCAACGGCCTTCCGGATGCCCGGCAATGGACCTCGGCCCGCGACATGGCGGTGCTCGGCCGGGCACTGATCCGCGACTTTCCAGACAACCGCGCCCTGTTCTCGATCAGCGCGATCCAGTTCGGCAAGTCGATCATGGCCAACCATAACGGCCTGCTCGGCCGCTATGCCGGGGCCGACGGCATGAAGACCGGCTTCATCTGTTCGGGCGGTTTCAACGTGGTGGCCAGCGCCACCCGCAACGGCCGCCGTCTCATCACCATCGTCATGGGCCAGCCGAGCGCCCGCGAGCGCGACCTCAAAGCGTCCGACCTGTTCGATTACGGCTTTGGCCAATCGGCGGGATGGACCGCGCAGACCATCGATTCCCTGCCCGCTTCCGCCATCTCCGAGCCGCCGGACCTGCGCCCCTATATCTGCGACAAGCGCAAGGCCCTGCCGGTCGACGAAGGCCCCGGTCCCATCGCCTCGCAGGCCGGCAGCGAGAATGCCTCGATCCTCGCCGCCGCCGCGCCCGTGGGCTCGGCGCTCGCTTTCGCCACCCTCAACAACGGCTCCCTGAAGGGCCGTGCCCTGCCACCGCGCGCGCCCCTGCAGCCGATCCTGGTCTGGATCGGCCGCGATCCGGCCGAAGGCGCCATCGCCCTGAACGAGCAGGCCGAGGCCGAGAAGGCGGAACGCGCCGCCAAGATCGCGGAGGCCCGCAAGACGAAGCTCGAGGCCGCGAACGCCAAGCGCGAGGCATCGAGGCTCGCCAAGCCGGCCGCGAACGGCAAGGGCGCCGTGCCGGCCACAGCCAGCGCCTACGCTCCGCTGGAGACGACTCCGGTGATCGCGGGCGGCACGAAATCGTCCGCCAAGGCCGAGGCCGGCAAGAAGCCCGCTGCGAAAGCCGCGACGAAGCCGGCGCACAAGGCCCCGGAAAAGCCTGCGGCGAAGGCTGCGGACAAGTCCACGGCCAAGCCTGCGGCCAAGTCTGCAAAAAGCGCCGCCAAGGCATCAGGCACCGGCAAGACCTCCGCTGCGCGATCCGCCGAGGATTGAGCCGGCGGCGGCGGCGGGGTAGGCCGGTTCCATGCCCAATCCCTCCCAGCCTACGTCTCCCAACGACGATCCCCGTCGTCCGGAGCCGATCCCACTCACGGTGCTCACCGGCTTCCTCGGAGCCGGCAAGACCACGCTCCTCAACCGGATGCTGCGCGATCCGGCCCTGTCGGACACCGTGGTCATCGTCAACGAGTTCGGCGAGATCGGCCTCGATCACCTGCTGATCGAGACGGTGGACGAGGACATGATCCTGCTCGGCGCCGGGTGCCTGTGCTGCACCGTGCGCGGCGACCTCATCGCCACCCTCGAAGATCTGCTGCGCAAGCGCGACAACGGCCGCATCACGCCGTTCCGGCGAGTCGTCATCGAGACGACGGGCCTTGCAGACCCGGCCCCGATCCTCCACGCGCTGATCTACCATCCCTATCTCGCCCTGCGGTACCGGCTGCAGGCCGTCGTCACCGTGGTGGACGCGGTCAACGGCGCATCCACCCTCGACGCTCATCCCGAGGCCGTGCGCCAGGCCGCCGTGGCCGACCGGATCGTGCTGGCGAAGGAGGATCTCGTCGACACGGGAAGCGACGCCCTGCGCGACCGCCTCCGGGTTCTCAATCCCACGGCGCCCATTCATGGTCCCGACGTGGCGCCGGCCGAGCTTCTCGGCGGGTTCTTCGGTCTGGACGGCAAGAGCGCGGATGTCCGCGCCTGGCTCGGCGCCGAGGCCTTCCCGGACCACGATCATCATCACGGCCACCACCATCACGACGTGAACCGGCACGACGCCGCGATCCGGGCCTTCACCCTCACCAGCGACGTGCCGGTGAAGCGGGCCGCCTTCGAGATGTTCCTCGATCTCCTGCGGTCCGGCCACGGCCCGAAGCTCCTGCGCCTGAAGGGGCTGGTGGCGCTCGCCGACGAACCGGATCGTCCCGTGGTGGTCCACGGCGTCCAGCACGTGATCCATATGCCGGTCCAGCTCGCCGCATGGCCCGACGACGATCACCGCTCTCGCCTCGTCCTGATCGTGCGCGATCTCGATCCGGCCTTCGTCACCGGCCTGTGGGATGCCTTTCTGGGGCGTCCGAGGATCGATGCGCCCGATGCCGCCGCGCTGACGGCCAATCCGCTGGCGATCCCCGGGGGCTAGTTCACCGGTCTCTTCGGCAGAGGCCGTCCTATTTCGAGAATAGCTGGGCGGCATTCATTTTGATTCTATATACCATGCTTGGCCTTATGGCCTAGGATGATGTTCCATTTCGGAACACATCGGTAGCGGAATCGCCGAATGAGACAGGGGCTGAGCATCATCGAGGGTGGCCGGTTCGTCGAAGCGGGGCGAATCGGGACGGGTGTCGACGCGGAGGAGTGTCGCATCGTCTTAAGGCGGCCCAACGTGGTGGAGCCGGTGGAGATCGACGCGTGGCGCGCGCTCCTCACCCGTATCCGCTGGCCGGAACCGATCTACGCCGACCCGGACTACCTACTCACCGCGGCCGTGCACCAATCCGGCGGTCGCGATCTCGTCTTCGCCTTCGCATGGAGCGGCCAGGGCGAGCTCGCACGCCTGCGCGGCGTCATTCCCTTGTCCATGCCGCACGGCCTGTGGGGCAATGGCCGGGCACAGGGCTGGTATCCGCCCGGTCCGGTCGTCGCGCCCACCATCGAGCCCGGGTTCCTCGATGAGGTCGAGGGCGCGTTGCGTGCGGCGGTCAAGGCGGTCCATCCCCGCTCGACGCTGATCATGATACCGCCCCCCGCGGTGCCCCTACCGGAGGAGACGGTCCTTCTTTCGGATGCGTCCGATGCCCAGGTCGTGCCGGCGCGGGATCGCGTGGGCGTGCGGCTTGCCGGACCGTGGACCCGTGATGGCGTCGAGATCGAGCGCATCACCGAGCCCTTCCGCATCCGCGATGCCGTCGAGACCTATCTCTCGTTCGATGCGCGGGTGTCCGGAAACCCGATCGTGCGGGATCCGTCCGCCTCGTCCATGGTCAGGGTGGTGACGCGGCGCTTCGCCCAGAGGCGCCAGACCAGCGTCGACTTCGCGCGCAAGGATGGCGTCATCGTCGCCGCGGTCCTGCGCCTCGGCGCAGGTCCGGGCTCGATCGTATGGCGGCAAGCCGAGACGCGGGCGGCCTGACGACCCCATAAGCTTCGGATATCAAAGGCCGCTCCCGGCCTATTCGTCCTCGCCGAATTTGTTGGCGAGGAGGTCGGTGATGGCTTGGAGGCAGGCTTCGGCGTCGCTGCCAGAGGCCACCACGGCGATAGAGGTGCCCTGTGCCGCGCCGAGGGTGAGCAGGCCCATGATCGAGCGTCCGCCCACGGTCTCGCCCGAGCGTGTGACGGTCACCGCGGCCTCGAACTTCTCCACCGTCTGCACGAACTTGGCCGAGGCCCGCGCGTGCAGGCCGCGCCGGTTGATGACCGGAAGGATCCTCAAATGGCCGCCCTCCGGGACCGTGATCTCGGGCTCGACATCGTCGTCGTCGTAAGCGTCGCTCATGGGCCTGTGCCGTCCCTGTCCCGTCCCTGTGCCCGGCGCGCCAACGGTGAGCCCGGCCCGATCCTCGTCCAGTGATGGCACGGCCGAGCCGGGACAACGCCGCGCGAAATCGCCACGCTTGCCTGATAAGCCGACAGAGGATGTTTGGGAAAGTCCGTTCGTCTCGCGGACGTGTTATTTGCCGGCGAGGACGCGCGAGGCGACGTTGATGTACTTCCGGCCCGCCTCCTGGGCATGGAGCACCGCATCCCCCAGGGGCTCGGCATCGCGCACGCTGGCGAGCTTGATCAGCATCGGAAGGTTGATTCCGGCCACCACCTCCACGGTCCCGCCATTCATGCAGGACAAGGCGAGATTGGAGGGCGTGCCGCCGAACATGTCGGTGAGCACGACGACGCCCTTGCCGGTATCGACCCGGTCCACGGCTGAGACGATGTCGAGCCTGCGAAGCTCCATATCGTCGTCGGGGCCGATCGTGATCGTCTCGATCTGCTTTTGCGGACCGACCACGTGTTCAAGGGCAGCCTTGAACTCGGTGGCGAGCAGCCCGTGGGTGACGAGCACCATTCCAATCATAGACGCGTGTTCCGACACCCAGTGGGAGCCGCCATTTTGTGCAGCGCAAGGTCGGACGCAAGACGAGAGTGACGTTTTGCGTCTCCTAGCCCCAGGATCATGTCATGTGGGTGGGCGCCACGCTATATGGGAGAGCCGAATTCGCATGAGACGGTGCGGAGGTGCGTCCGTGGGGCAACGCTCGCACTGGGGATGAGAGCACAGAGCACGAGACCCGGCGCCAACGCGCGGTCGCGGATGTTGCGGTCCAGCATGATCCGGCGAATCGCGACGCCAAGGACATCGACCGAATCCATGGGCGTGTCGGGCAGTCGCGGCAGCGTCCCGACGAGATCGACAACGAGGCGGATGACGGCCGCATCGGCCAGCGGCGATGCCCGGACGAGCCCCATGCCCCGGATCTCGATCAACCCGTGAAGGGCGGGGTGGCCGCGAGCGACCACGCGTCCGTGATGGGGGGTGAGCCCGATACGGTCGTCGCCCACCAGCGCGCCGTAGCCGCCCTCCTGCCGCGCCCGGTCGAGGAGAGCGAGGGCCAGGGACGATTTGCCGGCGCCGGATTCGCCCCTGATGAGGATGCCGGCTTCACCCAGCACCAGGCAGGTGGCGTGGACCGTGAGGGTCGATGCGGGAGGGGGCCGCTCCACGGGCCGGCGTGCCTAGCGGGACGCCGCGGGGAGGCGCACGACGAACCGCGCGCCGCGCACCGTCGCCTCGCCGTTCTCGTCAGCGGGTCCGGGGCGGTTCGCGGCCCTGATCGTGCCGCGATGGGCCTGGACGATCTGGCGCGAGATCGACAGGCCGAGGCCGGAATTCTGGCCGAACCCCTGCTCCGGCCGGTCGGTGTAGAAGCGCTCGAAGATCCTCTCCAGGGCGTGTTCGGGGATGCCGGGGCCCTCGTCCTCGACGATCAGTTCCACCTCGGCGCGGACCCGGCGCAGGGCCACCCGCACCTTGGCATCGGGGGGTGAGAACGAGCGGGCGTTGTCGAGGAGGTTGTTGACGACCTGTCCGAGCCGGCTGTCATGCCCGAAGATCATGAAGGGCGCCTCCACGTCGCCGGGCGGCGTGTCCACGTCGAACTGGATGAGCGCGTCCTTCGGGCGCCGTCGCTCGTTGGCGACGGAGACCACCGTCGTCATCAGCTTGTGCAGGTCCACCTTGCGCGCCTCGGCGCGGGCGAGCTCCGCATCGAGGCGCGAGGCGTCGGAGATGTCGCTGATGAGGCGGTCGAGGCGCTTCACGTCGTGCTGGATGATGGCGAGCAGGCGCGAACGGGAATCGTCGGACTTGGCGAGGGGGAGCGTCTCCACGGCGCTGCGCAGGGACGTGAGGGGGTTCTTCAGCTCGTGGCTGACATCGGCGGCGAAGCTCTCGATGGCGTCGATGCGCCGATAGAGGGCCTGGGTCATGTCGCGCAGGGCACCTGACAGGTGGCCGATCTCGTCGGTCCTGCCGGTGAAATCGGGGATCTCCTCGCGCGACTTGATGCCGAGGCGGACCTTCTCGGCGGCGTCCGCGAGGCGGCGGACCGGGCCGGCGATGGCCCCGGCCAGCAGGATCGACAGGACCAGCATCACGGAGGCGGCGATGAGGAAGACCTGGAGCAGGCCGAACCGCTCCGAGGCGATGACCCGGTCGATGTCGCCGCCTTGGGTCGAGAGCATCAGCGCGCCGCGGACCGCCCCCGACCGCAGGATCGGGACCGCCACGGAGACGTTTGTCTCCCCGGCCTCGTTGCGGCGGACCAGGGTGCCGCGAGCGCCGCCGAGGGCGACCTGGACTTCCTTCAGGCTGTGGCCGCTCGCCGGGCCGACCTCTTCCAGGACCGACGTGCGGGCGGTGCCGAACAGCTTGGCCTGGACGAACTCCCAGGCCTGTTCGAGGAAGTTGTGCTTGCTCCGCACGACGATGCCGTCGCTGCGGCCCATCTCGCCGCGGGCCGAGAGCGTGCGGGTGTCGAACAGCAGGCCGCCATCCTGGTCGTAGACCCGCGCGCGGTTGCCGGTGGGCGTGATGAGACGGCGCAGGAGCGGCGCCACCCGCTCGGGGTTGAGGGAAAAGGTGAGCGGAGAGGGGGTGTCGTCGCCCGCACCGCCTTCTCCGGCCTGCAATTGGAGCAGCTTGTCTGGATCGATGCGGATCGCGTCGGTATCCACCGAGGCCGAGGAGGAGATCGCCCCGGCGATGATCTCGCCCTGGATCAGCAGGCTCTGCACCCGCGCCTGGATCAGTCCCTGCCGGAACTGGTTCAGGTAGAGGAAGCCGAACAGGAGGGCGATCAACCCGACGAGGTTGAGGACGACGATCCGGCGCGTCAGGCTCGAGGAGGCGCGCTGGCCGATGCCGCGCCAGATCGTGCGCGGCAGGGAGAGGAGGCCGCGTTGCGGAGCGTCGGCTTGGTCTTGGGAATCCACGATCGTCCGAAGTTGGAGATTTTGCCCGGAAGGGGCGCCATCGCTGCAGCAAAACCACCGCCACGCGACGCCCGTAAACACCGCCATGCGACGGCGAAACCCGTCCGTTCGAGCGGGCGGCGCGTGGCGGTGAGGTTCTCGAGGGAGTTCGACGTCCGTGAGTCGCGCTCAGCCTTCCTTGAAGCGGTAGCCGACGCCGTACAGGGTTTCGATCATGTCGAAGTTGGTGTCGACCACCTTGAACTTCTTGCGCAGGCGCTTGATGTGGCTGTCGATGGTGCGATCGTCGACGTAGACCTGATCGTCATAGGCCGCATCCATCAGGGCGTTGCGGCTCTTCACGACGCCGGGCCGGTGGGCCAGGGCCTGCAGGATGAGGAACTCGGTCACCGTGAGGGTAACGGCCTCGCCCTTCCAGGTGCAGGTGTGCCGCTCCGGGTCCATCATCAGCAGACCGCGCTCCAGGGAGCGGGCGGCGGCATCGGCCTCGCGC